>JABBOA010000089.1 GCA_019352075.1 Acidobacteriota bacterium
GACATCGTTTGACGAGGGGGGCCCGGTGACCTCCCGGCCACGCGAACCCCCCTACGTGGAGTGTGGCTCCATGCCACGCACGACGCTCTAGGCGTCGCGATGGACCAGGAGCCACCCGCCCACCGTGAGGGCGACGATCGCGTACCCGCAGAGTAGGGCGAAACCGGTCCATGGACTGAACGACGAGCCGCTCGCCAGGACGTGTGTGACCGAGGTCATCGTGTCACTGATGTGAAAGGGTAGGTACTTCATGATCGGATGGGAGATCGACGACGGTAGCGCCTGCGCCACGATGGGCAACACCAACAAGATGCCGACGTAGGTCGTGATCGCCGCGGCCGAATGGCGGATGATCGTGGCCAGGCCGAGGGCGAAGAGTCCCAGGACGCCCAGGACCAGTCCGCCGCCCACCACGGCGCGCAGGACGCCCGGCTGGGACAACGTGGCGTGCGGCGCCGGACTCACCAGTAGGGCCTGACCGAGGAAGAACGCGCCGAAGGAGAGCACTTCGCTCACCACCAGGCCGAGCGCCGCCATGACCGCGGTCTTGGTGAGCAGGACCTTGGCGCGAACGGGTACCGCCATGAGCGTCGAGCGCATCGAGCCCGTCGAGTATTCCGCGCTCATCACCAAGACACCCAGCACGCCGATCACCAGTTGACCGAAGAGCATCCCGCGCAGCGAGAGTTGGGTCGGATCAAAACTCAGCCGATCGATCGTCGACATCTTGTGCCAACTGCTCGAGACCGACGTTCCCGCGATGGCCGCGATGCCCAGGGTGATCACGGCCAGGACGACGATCGTCCAGGTCGTCGAGCGCACACTACGCAGTTTCGTCCACTCGCTGCGTAGCGCACCGGCGACGCTCACGGTACGACGCGACGACGGCGCGACCGAGGTGGAGCGAAAGGAGAGGGTGGAGGTCATGGGGACTACTTTCCTGAGGTGTGGGAGGTGGAAGGTATCGAGGTGGGCGTGGTGCAGGACGCAGCAGTGGCGGCGACCGGGTCGATGCTGGGGTGGACGCCGGGGTCGACACCCGAGGCGCTGTCGCGCCCGCGGTACTCGACGCTGTCGCGGGTCATTTCCATGAACGCCTCTTCGAGCGAGGCCATCTGGGGCGAGAGCTCGTGCAGGTGCAGTCTGGCGTCGCCGGCTAGGTCGCCGATGGCCGCCGCGTCGAGTCCACTCACCGAGTAACTCCCGTCGTCCTCGGCCACGACGTGGGCCCCGCGAGCCCGCAGGAGCTCCTCGAGGACGCGCCCCTCGCGCGAGCGCACGCGCACGAACTGTCCCGAACTCTCGGCGATGAAGTCGTCCACCGAACCCGAGGAGATGAGCCGTCCGCGGCCGATCACGACCAGTTGCTCGGCGGTGAGAGCCATCTCGCTCATCAGGTGGCTCGACACGAAGACGGTGCGCCCTTCGGCCGCCAGACCCTTGAGCAGGTTGCGCACCCACAAGATGCCCTCGGGGTCGAGACCGTTGATGGGCTCGTCGAAGAGCAGCGTCGGCGGGTCACCGAGGAGCGCCGCGGCGATACCCAGACGCTGACCCATCCCGAGGGAGAACTTGCCCACCCGACGGTGCGCGACCGCGGCGAGACCGACCATGTCCAACACCTCAGCGACGCGACCCCGAGGGATGTCATTGGTCTGAGCCAGGTACCACAGATGGTTGAAGGCGCTGCGACCCGGATGGATGGCCTTGGCCTCGAGCAGGGCGCCGACCTCGCGCAGGGGCTGGCCGAGGTCGTGGTACGCCACGCCATCGATCGTGGCGGTCCCCTGATCGGGGGCGTCCAGGCCCATGATCATGCGCATGGTCGTGGATTTGCCCGAGCCGTTGGGTCCGAGGAATCCGGTCACGACCCCCTCGCGGACCTCGAAGGACAGGTCGTCGACGGCGACGGTGTCCTTGTAGCGCTTGGTGATGCCCCTGACTTCGATCATTCGTCCTCCCGGCGGTGGCTTCTCGCGGCGTCGCCCTCGAGTGACGCCGTCGCCCACCAGTCTGGTCAACGCACTTCGCCCGACGCATCGGGCGCCCGGCCCTATTTGCGGGGCCGCGAGTCGTACGCCGCTCACGTGCGCGCGCCCACGCCGTCATCCTTGCGATGTAGGGGCGATCGCGACGCGAGACCTACGCGCGCGGTCCTCGACTTGACTAGCGTCCAGGTGTGAGCCTGAGTACCACCACCGCCTCGCTGCGTCCCCCGTGGCTGGCCCGATTGTCCGCACGCCAGTGGACGTCCGTGGACTACGCGGTGGCCGCGTTGTTCACGGGGGGTGCACTGGTCCACGTCCTCGTCCTGCCGCGGTTCCCCAGCAACGTCGCGCTGGCGTATCCGCTGTGGATCCTCGCCCCGATCTACCTGTTCGCCACGGTGCCGATCGCTTTGCGTCGACGCTGGCCAGTGACGACGCTGACCTTCACGGCGAGTGCCGTCGCGGTCTCGACGTTCCTCGGACACCCCCTGGCCCCCGCGCCGCTCATCGCCCTACCCCTCTATAGCGTCACCCTGGCGCACCCGCGCCGCCAGTCGTTCACGGCGTTACTGCTCGTGGAGGGCTCCTTGTTGTTCGCCGTCGCGCTCGCGTGGGTGCTGGGTCGCCACCTGGGCGACGTGACCTTCAATTTCTTCCTGGCCCTGGCCACGTGGTTCGTCGCGGATTCGATCCGCACCCGGCGCACCTACCAGCGAGGATTACTCGAACAGCGCGAGGAACGTCAGCGACTCGAGATCGAGGAGGCGCGACGCGCCATCGTCGAAGAGCGCATGGCCATCGCGCGCGAACTGCACGACGTGGTCGCCCACAGCCTCAGCGTCATCGCGATCCAGTCGGGCGTCGGACGCCACGTCCTCGACACCCAGCCCGACGAGGCACGCAAGGCCCTGGCCGCCGTGGAGTCGACCAGCCGCGCGGCCCTCGAGGAGTTGCGCGGGGTGCTCGGGGTCTTGCGCCGCGGCGATGACGGTGCGGGGGTGACCACGCCGGCACCCAGCCTGGACGACCTCGACGAGTTGATCGAACGCATCAGCGCCGCGGGGGTGCCGGTGCAGTTGCGCGTCGTGGGCGAGGCGAGGACCCTCTCCCAGGGTCTGGAACTGTCGCTCTATCGCATCATCCAAGAGGCCCTGACCAACGTGGTCAAGCACGCCGCGAGCGCCCCCACCACGGTCGAGGTCACCTACCTCGTCGACGAGGTCCGCGTGGACGTGCGCAACACGGCCCCCGTGGCGCCGGGTCCCACCGGGGGCGACACGACGGTGAACCGTGCGGGCCACGGCATCATCGGCATGACCGAGCGCGCGCGCTCCTTCGGCGGATCGCTCCGGGCCGGCGCGCGCGACGAAGGCGGCTTCCTCGTGAGCGCGCGACTGCGCACCAAGGACCCCTCATGAGCATTCGCGTCGTGGTCGCCGACGACCAAGCCCTGGTGCGCGCGGGCTTCAGCGTGCTGGTCAATTCCGCCGACGACCTCGAGGTCGTGGGCGAGGCGAGTGACGGTCAAGAGGCGATACGACTCGTGAGCCAAGTGCGGCCCGACGTGATCATGCTCGACGTGCGCATGCCGGTGATGGACGGACTCGAGGCCGCTCGGCGGATCAGCGCGTCGAGCACGCGGGTGACCAGGATCCTCATGCTCACCACCTTCGACTTGGACGAGTACGTCTTCGACGCGTTGCGCGCGGGCGCGAGCGGCTTCTTGCTCAAGGACACGCCACCCGTGGAGCTCTTGAACGCCATTCGCGTCATCGCCGCCGGGGAGGCGCTCCTGGCGCCCAGCGTGACGCGTCGCCTCATCCAGGAGTTCGCGAGTCGCCCCGTCGCCGCGTTCGACGCCGGCGCGTCACGCGCGCTCGAGGAACTCACCGAACGCGAGCGCGAGGTGATGGTCGCCGTGGCCCAGGGGCTGTCCAACGCCGAGATCGCCGCCACGCTGCACATGAGCGTCGCCACCGTCAAGACCCACGTCAGTCGCATCCTGAGCAAGACCGGCACCCGCGACCGCACCCAACTGGTGGTGCTCGCCTACCAGAGTGGACTCGTCGCGGCCACGTGACACTTGGGCGCACGTGACCCTTGGGCGCACGTGGCCGCGACGGTGACCGACTCGTCCTAGTCGCGCGGCGCCGGTGTGGGCGCGGCGTCGTGCGACGGCGCACCCACGCCGTGGGGGCGCGGGGTGCGAACGACGAGCAGCGCGGTGATGAAGGCCAGCAGGGCGCTCAGAGCCCCGACGCGTAGCGCCACGTGGAATCCCTGCACCGTGGCGTTGATCTGCGCCTGCGCGGCGTCGAGGGTCCGGGGCCCGGTCAATTGGTGCGCGCGCACCGTGGCCGCGACGGTGACCAGCACCGCCAGCCCCAGCGAACCGCCGATCTGCTGACTGGTGTTGAGCAGCGACGAGGCGAGGCCCTGTTCGTGGTTCTGCACCGAGGAGACCGCGTTGAGCGTCAGGGGCACGAACGAGAATCCCATGCCCAGTCCGAAGATGACCAGTGGCCCCAGGACGTGCCAATACGAGTCGGTCGGTGTGAGGAACGACGCCCAGAAGACGCCCAGCGCGACGAGCAGCGGACCGGTGGTCAAGAAGATCCTCACCCCGAATCGCTTGATCTTGCGCGAGAGGAAGACACTGGTCCCGGCCACCATGATGGGCACTGGCAGGTAGGACACCCCCGCGCGCAGGGAACTGTAGTGCATCTGCTCCTGGAGGAACTGCGTCAAGAAGAACAGCAGCGAGAGCATGGAGGCCCCGATGAGCATCATGGTGATGTAGCCCCCCGCTCGATTGCGGTGGCGTAGGAAATGCGGCGGGATCAATGGTTGATCGCTCCGTCGCTCCACCAGGGCGAAGACGACCAATAGCACCGCCGCCGCCACGAAGGACGCGAGGGTCTCCGTCGCTCCCCAGCCGATCGAGGGGGCGCGCACCAGACCGTAGACGAGGAAGGCCACGCCCCCCGAGACCGTCACCGCCCCCGGGACGTCCAGACGCCCCCCGTGACCGTCGATCCGGGGCAGCACGTACGGCGTGGCGACCATGACGACCACGCCGATGGGCACGTTCACGAAGAACACCCACCGCCACGACGCGGCCTCCACCAGGGCGCCGCCCAGGATCAGTCCCAGTGCACCGCCGGCCGCGGTCATCGCGGCGTACACCGCCATGGCGCGATTACGCGCGGCGCCCTCGGGGAACGTGACGGCGATCAGGGCCAAGGCCGTCGGCGAGGCGATGGCCGCGCCGACGCCCTGGAGGGCTCGCGCTCCGACCAGCAGACCCTGCGATGTCGCCAACCCTCCCAGGAGCGACGCCGCGGCGAAGAGGCCGATACCGAGGAAGAACATGCGTCGGCGCCCGAAGATGTCCCCGGCGCGCCCGCCCAGCAGGAGCAGGCCGCCGAAGACGAGCACGTAGGCGTCGATGACCCACGTGAGGTTGGTCGTGGAGAAGTGCAGGCTCGTCTGGATCGAGGGCAGCGCCACGTTGGTGATGGTGAGGTCGAGCATCACCATCAACTGCGCGGCGGCGATCACCGCGAGCGCGAGGCCGCGGCGCTCGTGCGTCGACGCGGCGGGGGTGAGAGTGACGTTCGCCATCACGCCTGCTCCGTCGCGTCGCGTCGCGCCCACACCAGCACGACCACGTCCTCGGTGTCGCCCTCGTCGGAACGGACCTCGCGACGTTCGAGGATCTCCGTGGTGAACCCCGCGAACCGGTCGCGGAAGAAGGATTCCTCGAAGAGCCGGTCCAGCGCCGGCGGACCCGAGACCCCCAGGGCGTCGACGTGGTGCCCCACGATGTAGAGGTGACCGCCGGGGGCGACGGCCGCGGCGGCGCGGGCGAAGAAACCGTCGCGCTCGCTCGGACTCAGGTGGATGTTCGCCACCACCACGAGGTCGTAGGACGCCGCCGCGGGCACGTAGTCCAAGAGGTCGGCGCGCACGGTGTGCAGCGTCAGCCCCTCGCGATCGGCTTGTTCCGTGGCCATCTCGAGCCCCACGCGCGACGCGTCGACGCCGGTCACCGACCAGCCGGTGCGCGCGAGCCAGAGGGCGTTGCGTCCCGTGCCGCACCCCAGGTCGAGGGCGCTCCCCGCGGGCAGCGCGGCCACCAGCTCGACGAGATTCTCGTCGGGCACGGCGGACCAACCGTGTTCCTCGTAGCGCCGGTCCCACATCGGGCCGGGTCCTTCGAATTGTCCATGGTCGCTCACGACTGCTCCTCTTGTTCTGGTTCTTGCTCTGGTTCTTGTTCGGTGGATCCCTCGTCGTGGCCGATCCCCTCCGCGCGCTCCAGCACGGCGATCGCGGCGATCAGCGACTCGTAGTGCGCGCACGACAAGTGGTCGCGTAGATTCCTCTCCTGGGCGAAGGCCAGCTCGTCGAGACGGCCCATGAGCTCCTCGCCGCGCGCCGTCAGGTCCACCACGCGCACGCGGCGGTCGTCCTCACGCGTCGTGGTGACGAGCCATCCGCGATTCTCGAGTTCGTCGACGCAACGCTTCACCGACATCGCGTCGGTGTTGAGGGTTCGCGCCAGTGCGCGCAACGCCTGGCCGCAGTGGTCGCGGGTCGCGCGCAAAATGGCCGCCTGGGGCGGCGTCAGACCCAGCGTCCCCAACTGACCCGCCCATCGTTCGCGACGCACCCGCACCAGTCGGCTCAGTCGAAAGCCCGCGCTGTCCTCGAGCGCGACCTGCTCGACGGACGACGGCGAACCTTCGTCGTGACGGGGGACCTCGGTGTTCATGTCGCCAGCCTACCACAGATTGTAACAACTGTTACAATCCAGTCGGACCACCTGGTCACTGGCTCCTCACGAGTGGCGTGGGCGCGACCTTCTGCGGCGCGCTCGCCACCCCCACGCGGAGTTGACGGCCAGCGGCTCCTCGAAGGTGGCCTCAGGGTTGCTGCCCGGATGGCGGTGCGGCGGGCGGTGCGGCTCGACGGCCGCCTCGCGCAGGTGGCGACGGCCGCCGGACCACTTCGCGGGGGGCGCGATGAGTCGGTCGGTCAAGTGATACATGGATTCCTCGTAGTTGACCCGCCAGCCGTGGAAATCGGGCCACGCCTCCTCGGCGCTGCGCTCCACGGGGAAACCGCTTCGTTCGAGCATGGCGACCGCCTGGGCGAACTCCGCGTAGGACAACTGGATCGGCTCATCGGGTCGGGGGTCGAAGTTGACCACCCACCCCAGGGTGGTGGCGATGCGGTTCGTCAAGGTGAAGCCCATCCGCAGGCACAGACGGGCCTGGGAGGGTGCCGTCGAGGGCGCCACGGCCAGTTGCAGCGCGGCGGCGTCGAGCACGGCGAGCAGACCGAGCAGCCACGACAACCAGGGTTCGGGTGAGCGAAAGAGCAACAAGATGGGGTAGGTGCTGTGACTCTCGGCGACGTCCGCGGCCCACATCTCCCAGTCCTTGTAGAGGTCGGGCAGCGTGTCGGTGATGCCGACCAGCTGGTGGCGCGTGAGCAGTTCGGGTCCCCACGCGGGGGCCCCGGCGCGGCTCTCGAGCATCGCCACCAGTGATTCGCGCCGGCTGAAGGCGCCGTAGAGGGTGGGCAGATAGGCGATCTGCAGGGCCACCACGATGACCCACGTCGCGCCGGCCCAGATATCGATGCCGATGTTGGCGGCCCCGCCCTCGTGGATCGCGCCGACCGTGAACAACGCGGTCGTGGACTGTTCGATCCCGAGCCACCACGAATGCGTGGTGGGCACCAACATGATGCCAAATCCCAGGATCAACGACGCCGCCCAGATGAGGATCTGGCCGAGTAGCGCGACGGGAGCGGTGGGCGCGAGGATGGCGTCCTTGCGCTCGTAGGTGGTGGCCAGTCGTGAGAGGCCGATGAAGATCAATCGGACGGCGCGGTTCACGATCAGCGTGAGTCGCTCGATGCCGAAGGGCTGGCGCGGCAAGACGAGGACGAAGAGGATGCCGGTGATGGTGATCACCACGATCACCAGCCCCAGGACGTACTCGACGACGTTCATCAATCCTCCTGGCGACGGGACGAGGTCCCTGCGTCGACCCGCGAGACCCTCGATATCGTAGACGGGTCGCTCCCCAAAGAGGATGCGGGCGCCCCGCGCGTCGGCGCATGTCGACGCGCGGCGATCCCTGGTGTCTGGTCGCGTCGACCCGCGACGTCGACCGGCGAACGCGGCGACGTGAACGGGCGGGTCGCGTGGACGCGGCGGCGACGGGGCTCGTCACAGAAGTGACTAAAGTCACGTCTCTCGCCCTTGCGTTCGCCCCCCGCCTTTGCTATATACCCCTGAGGGTATATAGACTCTCTCGATGCCTTTGACCCCCCTGATCCCCGACACACCCATCGACACCGAATTCGACCCCGAACCCCACGCCGGCCTGCTGGGTCGACTGGGCAGTTGGTCCATGTTAACTTGATACCGGTCAATTCAGTGGCGGGAACAGGAATGGAGCGCCCCGACCCGATGCTGATGAGGAGGTTTGCCCAAGTGCTAGAAGATGCTGGGATTTCTGTATCGTTACGTGAGGAACGGGGGACGGATATTGACGCTGCTTGTGGTCAACTACGTCGACAATGGGGAGGGTGAGTGAAAATGAGCATCTTAGCTCGATTTGAAGGGATGGCTGAATACCTCTTTACTGGAGCTTTCAAAAAAGGTGCGAATCGGCTTCAACCGGTAGAAATCGCTAAAGAACTTGTCAAGGCGATGCTCAAAAATAAGCAGGTTAGCATTTCACAGGTGTATGTACCCAACATTTACCGGGTTTATCTTCATTCCAGTGATTGGGGGCCCATCGCAAGTTTCGGAGATGCGTTTCTCATCGAACTCTCTAAGTATTTATTTGCGGAAGCAAA
>JABBOA010000090.1 GCA_019352075.1 Acidobacteriota bacterium
CGATGAGTTGCCGGACCACCTCCCCATCGTCAAGACCATTCACGTGGCGTCGTAGATTCTTCACACGTCGCGCCCAATTGATATTCAGGGAGTGAACGCGAAACCCTTTGCCCCGGCGCAGTGAAGGCTGGTGTGTGACGCAACTACTTCGGCGTCGTCGATTGACGAACACGTGGCCCAATCAGTCGTTGTGTTCGCGCGCCGTCGACGTGAGTTCTTCGAACCGATTCGAAGCTACGTGAAGCCCACTCTCCAGCCGATTCGTCAGCCACCACCATTCCCTCATGGAGATGCCAGAGCGTGTCTCCACCAAAGTGAGCCCAGGGCTCCCCGATCCCTCAATGAACCGCGACCGTTGCGAAGACGTGAAGGTGCGCGAAATCATCCAAGAGCTCGAAGGTGCCCGGTGGGTTCAGATTCGCCAAACCGGCAGCCATCGCCATTTCAAGCACGACACCAGGACTGGTTCGGTCTGCGTGGCGGGCGATCTGGGCGATGACGTTCCAAAGGGAACCCTGGGTAATACTGTGAGGCAGGCCGGAGTGGAAAGGAGACCACGATGACCGAGTTCACCATCGTGATCGAGGACGCGGGCACCAACTTCGCCGCGTACGCACCTGATGTTCCTGGATGCATT
The DNA here is from genome assembly GCA_019352075.1 of Acidobacteriota bacterium. Classification (GTDB taxonomy): domain Bacteria; phylum Actinomycetota; class Acidimicrobiia; order Acidimicrobiales; family RAAP-2; genus RAAP-2. Next base: position 638 of record JABBOA010000090.1, read on the forward strand.
GCCACGGGCGCGACCATCGAGGAGGTGACGACGACGCTTCGCGAGGCGATTGGCGAACACCTTGAGATTCTGCGCGAAATGGGAGAGGAGATTCCGATCCCGCATTCGCGCGCTGGTGTGATCCAGATCGCCGGTTAGCGTTCGCCACTTCTTTCTTCTCATCATCCAGAGAGCAAACGTTCTCTCGTCTTGCGGGGATGATGGTCGTAATTCGAAAGATGGCTCCAGAACGAATTCCAACCGTCGTGACCCCTTGCTTGGCGCGAAGAGTGCGTCTTGCGACATGGTCAACTCCAGCTCCTGTAGCGATCACCAGAAATGGAGGCCCGCCCGCTCACCATTCCCTTGTTGGGGCTATGTCGCCAGCCGATCCGTCAGCCATCTCGACTGCGGGGTCTTCGTGGGTCGCGCCTCCTACCTCATACGTAAATACACGTCTCCAATGAGGATCAGTCACGTTCACGACCGTCGGAAGGACGTGAAGATGCGAGAGATGATCAATGAAGGCGGACGGCTGGTCTCAATTCAGGCGATCCGGAAGTCATCGCGTCTTCCGACGTGAGAGTAGGAAGGGGTCAGTGACCGTGCCGGGGGCGTGGGGCATCGAGCTCTCGGCGTCGACACTGGCGAGCATTGTGCGGCCAGCAAGTCGTGAGAGGAGGTCGCGATGAGCACGTATGCGGTGATCATCGAGGATGCCGGAGCGAACCTTTGCGCGCACGTACCCGATCTTCCTGGTTGCGTCGCGGCGGGCCACACCGTTGAAGAGGTCACGGCCAACATCCACGAGGCGATCGAAGCGCACATCGCGTCGATGATCGAGCACGGTGAAGAGAACCCGATGCCCTCGTCACCAGTGTTGTTGGTCGACGTCACCTGCGAGCAACCCATTTCTCCTTCGCCAGCGCGATACCAACAACTTCGTAGGTCTCGCGACCATCGCTGGTCCTCGCCGAAAAACTTGGGCAGACGACTCCTCATCCCTTGCCTGACGCACTCGTGGCATGTCGACGCCATCGACACCATGTCGTCGCCATCACCGCGCTCTCGACATCGACACAAGTCTCACTGGGACTTGAGTCCAACCGCGGTGTCTCGTATGACGACTCGGTGCTCGACGCCCTACTGCGCATCACTTCGAGGAAGACATCGAATCCTCGGCCACGGCGCCTTTGTTGTCGCGGTCGGACCTCGCGCTGCCTCCCCGTCGGCGAAGTCGTGGGCGGCTATGTCAAGCGGTCATTCGTCAGCGACGATCGAACCGACGCGATCACCGATTGCGGGGTCTCGTCGCACGAGGATCGAGGCGTAGACGACGGCGAGAATGACGACGCCCAGAGCCATGTAGGGATACCAGTTGAAGGGCGTGGGCTGACCGGGCTTGGCGAGGTAGTAGAGCGGCACCAGGATCCACAACGTCCCGAGCACCGGCAGCAGCCCGTGTCGGACACCATTGAAGAGTTGGGGGTGGTACTTGCGGTAGTAGAAGGGAAGCGCCAGATTGCTCGTGCCGTACACCAGGAGCAGCAGGATCGTGCCGAAGGTCGAGGACTCGACGAACATATTTCCCGCCACCATGTAGCGCGGATTACCGTGGCCGCCCACGATGTGACCGAGTCCCCAGATGCCGATGATCGCCAGGCCCAACCCCAAGAAGACCAGGAGCGCGTTGACCGGAGTTCGACGCTTGGCGTCCACCCTGCCGATCATTGACGGCAGCAGACCCTCGCGACCAGCATTGAAGATCAACCTCGCCTGGGAGTTGGTGCCGGCGATCAATGCACCGAGGGTGGACGTCATCCCGGCCAGGAAGGCGAAGAAGAGCAACACGGCGAACGCCTCTTTGGCGACGGAGATGAAGGGGATCGCCGCCGAACTCAAGTTGGTGACGTTGTCCTTGAAGCCCACCACGGTCGAGAAGGCGAAGAACGTGTACGCGACGACCATGATCACGATGGAGGTGAAGACCGCACGAGGAACGTTCCTTCGTGGGTTGTCGGTCTCTTCGGCGAGTGCCGCCGAGTTCTCCCAGCCGATGAAGAGATAGATCGCCAATGGGAATCCGGCCGCCAGACCCTTGAATCCACCCGTGATGTTCTTGGGCTCGAAGGGCCTGAAATTGATGTAACCGTGGAACTTGATGAGCGTGATGATGCCGACGAGAATCATGATCGTCATTTCGAAGGCGAAGAAGAATCCCGCCAACTTGGTGGACACCGAGATACCACGAATCATCATGAACGACGCGAACGCCAAGAAGATCAATACCCATACGATCCACGGCACGGACTCGAGCCCCGTGACGTTGTAATTCTGGAGAATCGTCTGGAAGAAGCCACCCACGATGGCGATGACCGATGCCATGGCTGCGATATAGCCCGCGCCCGTCAGGATTGCGGTGGTCACCGCGGCACGCCCGCCGAAGGTCTTGCCGATGAAGGAGATGAATCCGCCCGTGGATGGCAGGACCTTCGTGAATTCGGAGAGAGTATTACCGAGGAGCAAGATAGCGACACCGGCGGCGATGATGGTCAGGGGCGACGCCAAGCCGGCGGTGAAGGCTAGGTAACCGAAGCCGAAGTAGAAACTCATCGCCGGTCCGATGTTGGCCATGGTGGCCGCCGAAATATCGAGAAGTCCGAGAACGCCCTGACGCAGACGTTGATGTTGTCCCGGCACTACTTCGAGTTTCGCACCCAATGATTCCGGAGTAAATCCTTCGCTCATACTCCCCCCCGTTGGCCAGCCGGTTCTCTCAACGAACGCGTGACACGTACGTGACTTGAATATAACGAAGTTCGCGAAGGCGCGCTGGCGGAGCGCAGGAATCTCGATACTCCCTGACCCGGTGTCTCGAGGATCGACCTCATGGTTGGGTCATGCCCGCAGGTTCATGAATCGTCGTGAGGTGTCGCCTTCATCTTCTGCGCCACTATTTGTTGGGCCGGTGTGCCTCGGGTGAAAGCGGCCTGGACGTTGACCCGATCGATCTCGGGACGATTCTGCGATAGTTTGGCCTTGCCCTCGATGGAGACGACCTCAATCTCGAGCCCGACTATCGCTTTCAACTGCGTCGAACGAAAGTCCGGGTCCATGTCGTCGACGAGCCACTCGGGTTCGTGGCCGACCTCGAATTGGTGGGTCAACTCACGCACCTGGTGCAGTTTCCACTCCAATTCCTCGCGTACGTGAACCCTTCCACGAACCTGCACCAGGATGTAGTTCCAGGTCGGCACCAGGTCGGGGTTCTCATCTCGGCTGGGGTAGTCCAGTGGACTGACGTAGGCGCTCGCCGCCGTGAAGAGCGCCAGAACCTCGGCGCCGGACTCGACGTCACGCCACCACGGGTTGGCCTTCGCCAAGTGGGAATACAACGCCAGGCGGTTATCGCTCACGATGACCGGTGCGAAGGCGCTGTCGAGTCCGTGGGCCGTCGCACGTACCAACGTGGCGGCACCCACGTCAGCGACGACGTCCCAGGCTTCGTCATCGCTCAGGTGAAACTTAAGGGGCACGTACACGGCATCCATTGTCGCACGCGACGTGGGTCCGGCGGGAGGCTTCAGATCATATCCAGAACTGTTTCGAGACCCTCGTATCCGGGTGCGGTGCGCGCCCAGGGGTACGTCGCCTCCATCATCGCGGCGACGTCGATCAGTCGGTAGTCGTGATAATGCGGCGCCGTGATCTGCAGTCCGAAGGGCAGACCATTGGGCAGATGGCCCCAAGGAATGCTGATCGCGGGGTTGCCGGTGACGTTTTGCATCGCCGTCGAATAGACCTCGGGAGCCAACCCGTGCACGCCAGTTCCTTCTCGCATCCGCCCATCGGCGAGCCAGCCCGCGGCCGCCACCGTGGGGGTGATCAGGAGTCCGTGCTCTCCGAGCAGGGTGTCGAGTTCTCGTACGTAGAGGAAGCGTCGTCGTCGCGCCGCGAGGTACTCATCGATCGTCACTCGCAAACCGACCTCCAGGTACTCCTGGGTGGCGATATGGAACTCGTCGAAATGCTCGAGGACCCATTCACGACCCAGCGCCGCGACGTGTTCGGCCGAGGTGACGGGGAACCAGTCAAGGTCCGCGTCGCCGGCCGCGAAGAAGCTCCCTGGCTCGAGCCAGGTGGCCGCGACCCCCAGACGTTGCGCGAGCGCGTCGACCCCACTGCTGAGTAAAGTCGCCACATCGTGATCCAAGGGACCCAAGGGCGACGTTCGCTCCGCTGCGAAGAGCACCGTCGGACGGTCGACTTGTCGAGCCCACTCACGCAGCGGTGGGGCCGATGGATCACCATTGACCGGCCCTCGAGTCACGTCGAGCAATAATGTCAAGTCGTCGCACGACGTGGCGAAATGCCCGTCGGTCGAATAATCGATCCAGTCGGGGGCGGGCCATCGTCCGATGACGCCATTCGTGGGTTTGATCCCCACCAGACCGCAGAGTGACGCGGGGATACGAACCGAACCCCCGCCGTCGGTCGCGGTGGCGATGCCCACCAGTCCGGCGGCCACCGCAGCGGCGGAACCCCCGCTCGACCCCCCCGGTGAATACATCTCGTTCCAGGGATTGCGGGTGATTCCCGTCAGTAGGTTCGACGTGAAACCCTCGATCGCGAACTCCGGAAGGGTCGACTTGCCAACCGCCACGGCCCCGGCCCGTTGAAGGCGCCCCGCAACGACGCCGCTCGTCGTCGCGGGCGGTGCGTCGCGCAGGGCCAGGGATCCCTTCCTCGTGGGGTATCCCCGCAGATCCTCCAAGTCTTTGACGAGCATGGGTATCCCGACCAGCGCACCGTCCAGAGGGCCCTCTTCGTCGAGGCGAGTGGCGTCACGCATCGCATCGTCAAAGAACGACGCGGCCACGACGTTCAACCGGTGGAAACGCTCAAGACCCTCAAGGGATCTACTCACGAGTGAGGTGGCGCTAAGTCGTCGCGAACGAATCGCCTCGGCGAGAAGGTGAAGTGTTCCCGGTGGCGCACTCATCCAGAGACCTCGTCGACTGGTTCGCTCACGTGGGTCACGACCTTCCAGGCTTGGTCAGCCGATTTTGGCCGGCGCCCTTCCTCACATCTTCGCACCACGCGCCGTCGATCGTTAGTTCGCCGAAAGGAAAACTGTCGTCAAGATCGCTATGTGGAAATTCGCCGCCATCTTTGGCCGTAGTGGGATTGCGAATTTCACGGCGCGCAGCCACTGGGAGCAGCGAATCATGGCCCCCTTCGCCCTGGGACTCGCGGCTTGGTGCGCCGTGTTGGCGGTGGTCCGATGACCAACGAACCAACGCCATGACCTCGATAGTCCCGATTCCATCAGGCGCCAACGCGGGTCACTCCCTCGTCACTCGCTAAGGAGATGCCATTGGCCACCCATCCACCAGTCCTGGGGAATCTCGCGCTACCCCGGTCAGAGTGTTGAGCGCTTCGATGCTCGTGTGCCCCTGTCTCGAATGACCCCTGCCGGGCGCATCGAGAGCGTCAAACATTGCTGGGTCACAACTGCGACTTGCTCCTTCAGGCATCGACAAGATTCCACCCTTCTTGAGCCGAGGTACTCGTACTCTGACGGGCGAGTCTTCACGAGTGACCAGAGTGTCTCCGGCAGAACTACCCGTGCCATGCGACCGTTGGGACCGCCGATGTTCTGGCAATACGGACAAGGAGTCGCGGTGGCGAAGCGACGAGCAAACCACGAGGGTTCGATCTACCAGAGGAAATCCGATGGACGATGGATCGGGGCCGTTCGGATGGGTTACGGAGCCAACGGTCGACCTCTTCGCAAGTACGTCTCCGCCAGCACCCGCTACAAGGTCGTCGCCAAGCTCAAGGTGCTCCAACGACAGTTCGACGATGGCCTCCTCCCTCGAGATGGCCTCATCACGTTGTCCACACTCTTCGAGCGATGGGCCGAAGACGTGATGCGACATCAAGTCGAGGTCAGCACGTTGCGCAACTACATGAGCATCGCGCGGATCCATATCCTGCCCACGCTGGGACACAAGAGACTCACGGCGCTCAACGTGAACGACGTGGACCATCTACTCTCACTCAAGAGCGACAGTGGACTCGCGTCCTCGACGGTGCGCAGAATTCGCATCGTCCTGGCACAGTGTTTGGACCAGGCGATTCGCTGGGGCCTACTCTTTCGCAACGTCGCCACTTTGTCCCGGCCACCCAAGGCGCTACGCACCGAGGGGCGGACCCTCACCCCCGATCAGGCGCGTCAGTTCCTGGACGCGCTCAAGGGGCATCGACATGAAGCCCTCTTCGCACTGCTTCTGTCCACGGGACTACGACGGGGCGAGGCGTTGGGCCTCATGTGGAGCGACTTCGACCGCGAGGCGGGCGTCATCCGGGTAGCGCGGCAACTCAAACGCGAGGGCCGAGCGCTCGTCACCACCGATACCAAGACGTTTCGCAGCCGTCGCGCAGTCAATCTTCCTCACATGATGATGGTCACACTCCTCGAGCACGAGAAGATCCAAGTCTGCGAACGTGAAGGACGTGGCGAACGGTGGATCGACACCGGTTTCATCTTCACGACGTCGAAGGGAACCCCGATCGATCCAAGGAACTTCTACCGGGAATTCCGCAGCATCTGCAACGAGGCCGGACTCGGGCATTGGCACCCCCACGAACTGCGACATTCTGCGGCCAGTCTCATGCTCGCCCAAGGGGTCAAGCTCCACGTCGTCAGTCAAGTCCTCGGCCATTCGTCAATTCGCATGACCTCCGATGTCTACGGACACCTTCTCGAGCCGGACCGCCAAGAAGCTGCTCTGGCCATGGGGTCCCTGCTGTGGGACGCAGGTGGTGAGGTTCCTGATTGAAAGTTCTCCCCACCACCCTCGCGCGATAGGTCATCACGTGAGTGGACAAACCGCACCAGATCCTCGTGAATTGGTAAATATGACACCGATATACTGTTATCGGTAACTTATTAGGGAAGGAACATGGAGCCCGCAGGGTCCGAAGTAGAGGTGATCTGGAATGGAAGGCGGATTCACGCCTTCGTGCCACGTTTCTTGGCGGACCGCGACCTCACTCTCGACGCGGCCGTCGGCGCTCGCACCGGGGCCGCCGCCAGCGAAGTCGCGCATGCCGCCGAGGCCCTCGACGCGGACTACGAACCCCTCGCGAGGTTGCTGCTGCGCGCGGAGGGCGTCGCGTCCTCCTACATCGAAGGAGTCAGCGCCCCCGTCGTTGATGTGGTGCTGGCCGAGGAACAAGTCGGCGCGCGCCCTTTCGGGCCAGCCGCGTGGGTGGCGTCGAACCTGGCCGCGGTCTCACAGGCCGTGATAGGCGCCACCGCCGATACGGCGCTCGATGTCGAGACGCTGTGCTCGTGGCACCGAACGCTCATGACGGGCAGTCCCACGCCGGAGCGCTACATCGGGGTCATCCGGAATGAGCAAGGATGGATCGGCGGGACCAGTCCATTTGACGCGCATCTCGTGACGCCTCCGCCGAGCGCCCTCGGCGGTTTGCTCGATGACCTCGTGGTCTACGTCAATCGCGTCGACATCGATCCCGTCGCCCAAGCCGCCATCAGCCACGCACAATTCGAGATCATCCACCCCTTCGCCGACGGCAACGGGCGAGTGGGCCGGGTGCTCGTCGCGTGGCTATTGACCCGTCGATTGGCCCTGCTCGTCCCGCCACCGGTGAGCGTGGCGATCGCGGCCGACGTCGCGGGATACGCCTCGGGCCTGGTTCTCTTTCGACTCGGTGAACACCGCCGGTGGGTCACGTGGTTCGCCGACGCGGTGGCGAGTGGCGGCCGTGCACAGCGGACGTTGATCACGCACGTCGATGCGATCAAACGGCGATGGTACGAGGAGCTCATCGCCAGTGCGCGTCGACCGCGGAGCGACGCGGCGGTCTTTGCCGCCCTCGAACTACTTCCACGTCACCTCGTCCTCACCTCTCCGGTGCTGGCCGATGAACTCGGGATCTCTCGCAAGGCGGCCTTGGCGACGTTGCAACGCCTCGCGACAGCGGGCATTCTCGAACGACACGGGACGCGAAGTCGCGCCGCGCCAGGTCAGCCCGCGGCGCTCTTCGTCTCGCGGGACCTACTCGGACTCGCCGGCTCGAGTCCCTTGCGCTGATCCGACCCTGTCA
>JABBOA010000091.1:0-4943 GCA_019352075.1 Acidobacteriota bacterium
CGTCGCGTTGTTGATCCGAATGAGCGCGACGTCATTGACCGGATTCGTACCGATGAGGGTGGCGGGCAACGGCGTGGTCGAGCCGGTGCGGGTCACGGTGATGGTCCCTCCGGGGACTGACGCCGCAATGACGTGGTTGTTGGTGACGACCAGACCGTCACTGGAAATGATCATGCCCGTTCCCTGATCCTCGGTTCCTTGACCCTTGACGTCGATGGAGACGACTGAGGGCTGCACCTTGGCGACCAGTTGAGGAATGGTCAATCCCCCGTTATTCCCCGACGACGCGGGCGCGGCGTTATCGGTGGTGACGGGCAGGTTGGCGTTGATCGAATTCGACGTGGTGCTGAAGTGGACGACGAGTCCTCCCACCACTCCCCCCAACAACGCCGCGACGAGCAATGAGGCGACTCCCGCCGTCCAGCGCTTCTTCGTCGGTGGGGTCACCGTCGCGACGTCGTGGTAGGGCGTCGACTGATGGACGACGGGCGCGACGGCGACGGCCGCGGCGGACGATACATCAGGCTCATCGGGCGAGGTCACGGGCAACCCTCCAGCGTTGTCCGCATCGCCGGGGGGTGGTCCCTGCGCGTCGTCGATGCCCGGCGCCGGATCGAACGTCGACGGTGGCGTCGCGGTGAGTCCGGGTCCCTGCGCGTCGTCGATCCCGGGCGCGGCGTCGAAAGAGGCGGTATCGTGCGAGGGCGTGGCGACCGACGGGTCGTCGGCCAACGCCTCGCGCTCGGCGTCGTGTTCGGTGTTTTCGCTCATGGGACCATGCTAGGGAGTCCGCCGGGCCTCCGACCCTCACACCATCGACCAAGGCGATGTGAGAAAACGACTAGATTGTTTCTCTATGTCTCGTCGCATTGAGATCGAAATCACCAGCCTCAACGGAGACGTCGCTACGTGGCGTGCCGCGGGAGCGAAACTGCCCAAGGGCGTGCTAGCGACATCGCTGGTGCCGGGTGGGCCCGTCGTGGGCTCCGTCTACCGCGCCGATATCGAACAGTTCATGGAGGGCATCGAGGTCCTCTCAGTGATGCCGCCCAAGACCGCGTCGCCCTTGGACCCCCGCAAGGAACGAATCGAACTCATCGTCTCGGAGAAGTCGACACCTGACGTGACGGTGACCTACGCCTCCAAGGGGCGCGGACCGCGTCGTGACGGTGATGACCGTGGCGAGCGGGGCGAAGGTCGCCGCGACGGCGCCAAGCGTGGCGCCCGGCCCGGCACGAAGGAACGATCGAGTGAGCGCGGACCTCGTCCCGATCGCCCCAGCGGCGACCGTCCAGACCGTCCCGCGAGTGAGCGCGGACCCCGCAGTGAGCGCCCCCGCGGCGACCGCGCGGCGCGTCCGAGTCGTGAGCGCAGCGGACCGCCCGGGGCACCCCCCGTCACCACGACCTACCGCAACGCCTTCTTGGCGACACTGTCGCCCGAGCAATTGCCGGTCGCTGAGCAGCTGCTGCGCGGGGGCATGCCCTCAGTGCGCGCGGCGGTCGCCGAGCAGAACAAGAACGCCACCGCCCAGGGACGCCCGACCATCGACCCCGGCACGATCGACCGCATCGCCGAGGACCTTTTGCCCAAGACGACGCTGGCCATGTGGAAGGACCGGGCCGCGGGTGCCTTGGGGGCCGGTAAGGAACTGCGCCTGCGTGACTTGCGGGCGGTCGTGACGTCGGCCAAGACGACGAACCTCGACGACGAGGCCCGTACGCAACTCAAGGAGCTCCAGGGCACTTTGAGTGCGCGTCTGGAGATCCTGCGTACGCAGTGGACGGAACGCCTGGATGCGGCAATGGCGACTAGCAACGTCGCCGAGGCCCTGCGTCTCGTGGCGCGACCCCCGGACTCGTCGACGCGGGTGTCCGCCGAGACCGCCACCGCGCTCGTGGCGATGGTGTCGGCCGCCCTGACCGCCGATCAGGACGTGGCCGTGTGGTCCGAGCTGGTCACCTTGACCGTCGAGACGTCGATCCGGCGCAACGTGAAGCCTCAGGGCATCCCCGCCGACGACGGCGCCAAGGCCCTGGCGGTGAAGAACGCGGGAGCAATCCCGGAGTTCGCGAAATTGCTCGGCATGAAGGTGCCGCCACCGCCGCCACCGACGCGCGCGCCGCGCCGCACGCCTACTCGCCGCGCATAGTCAGCAGCCGGGCCTTCCAGCCCACGGATTCGTAGAGCGATTTCGTGGCACGATCCCCCGGCAGCGACCAAGCATCGTTCGGGGGCGCCTCAGCGTCCAGTAGCGAGCGCAGCAGACGCGACGCGATCCGTTGGCGGCGAAGGGCGGGGGGCACCCAGATCGCTCTCACGCAGTGGTCGACGACCAGGGCTCCCGCGACGATCACCTCGCCGCGTTGGGCCACCCAGAGGTGGCCGGCGTCGACCTCGGTGCGCAGCAGGCTCTCGGGGCCGCGGTCGTTGAGGGCGCTCCCCCACAACTGTTCGAGGAGTTCGGGGCCACCGCGAAACGCGCGCGCGCGCGCCACGGCGGCGTCGAACAGTCCCTGGAGTGAATCGTCGGTCGTCGCCCGGCGAATCGCGACCGTGGTTCCCTCAACGGTCATGGGTCGTTCGCCCGCCTAGACGCAGTCGCGACAGAGGGTCTTGTCGGAGTCGGCCAACTGGCTCATCTTCTTCAAGAGTCGACACGACTTGCAGCGGAACTCGTCATCCTGCTTGGGCAGGATGGTCTCGAGGGGATCCACCAGTGGATCGACCTCGATCGGGCCATCGTCATCGTCCTCGGGGGTCGTCGTGCGCCGAATGGTCTCGGCGAGGACCTCGTCCAGTGCGAGTTCGACGTCCGCGTCATCGGTCAGGTCGTCCTCGTCCTCGGCCACGGCCACTAGGGCCGGCGCCTCTTCGTCGAGTTCGTCATCGGACTCCGACACGTCGTCATCGCCCGATCCATCCTCGAGTTCCGTGACGACGTCCACGTCGACGTCGACGTCGACGTCGTCAATGTCGTCACTCAAGATCTCCTCGTCGAAGCCCTCCGCGAGCTCTTCCTCGTCGAACACTTCGTCGTTTTCGCCATCAATGCTCATAAACTTCCTTCTCAGTAGCGCAGGCAGTGTAGAGCCTTTTTGTCAGGACTTCGGTCATTTCTACGTAGTATTTGCTTAATAATCCCGTTTTGACCGGTTTTTCTCGGCCGCGCGTTCCGCCTCGAGGCGCTCTAAGTCGGTCTCCGAGAAGTCCACGTAGGACATCGCGTCGGCAATGGCCCCATGACCAGCCTCTTCACGAATGAGGCGTAGCATCTCGTGCGCGACCCGTCGGTAACTCGGGTGGCCCTGGGGCCCCGAACGCAGTTCGATCAGGTGCATCGCCTCGCGGGCGTTCATTTGGATGACGTAGCGAATGCGGAACGCCAGCGCGACCGCGTACTGCGCCTGTTCGGGGAAGTCCTCGCGTAGGTCCTGGACGAGTTCCGCCGATCGCGCGAGGGATTCCTCGTAGGAGTCCACGAGACCGGCCTCTCGCACGACGTCCGGGACGTCGTAGCCGAGGTCGACGGTGAGCGACTGCCACTCGACGGTGAGCATGCGGTGGCGCTGGAGGTCCCGAAAGGCCCCGTAGTCGGTGACCAATTCGAATCGATAGTCGGTTCGCTCGAACGCACGGCCCGGACGATGTCGACGGTTCTTGCGCTCCCCCACGTAGGCCCGCATGAGACGCGACTGTTCCTCGTCGTTCATCCGCGCGACGCGCGCCGCCGCGTCGGCGTGGCTGAGTGCGGAATTCGCGAACACGATGGCTTCGAGCACTCGCTGCTCACCCTCCGCGTCGAACGCGACGAGTCGCACCTGTTCCGTGGCGTCGATCACGGTGGGGCCGCCGTCGTCGACGAGTGACGCGACGACGTCGCGGGTGGCGCTGCGCGACTGCTCGAGGTAATGGGTCCAGGCGAGCCCTCGTTCGGGGACGTCGATGCGCTTCAAGAAACTCGGGATGACCTTGCGCAACTCGTCGAGCATGAGCTGTGAGTACTGGCGCACCTCGAGCAGCGGGTGAGCGCGCATGCGTAGCAGCAGCGCCTCGTAGGCCTGACCCGAGGCGTAGATGCCCAGATTGGAGAGCGAACTGGCCGGCAGGAGTCCGCGGGCGGCGTCGAGGGCCTTGGCGCGGATGGCCTGACGATAGACGAAGTCGGTGTCCTCGGGCGTCTGAGGGAACTTCTTGGTCAAGAACTCAATGAGTTGGCGCAACGTCAACGCGTAGGTGTCGAAGGTCCGGTCCATCTCACCGACGTAGCGCGCCCCGAAGCGCGATTCGAGGAGGTCGTGGTCGCGGTAGTAACGGTACAGTCCATTGTCCAGGCGACGATCGTAACCCAGGTAGCGCGTCGACTGTTCGAGGTAGCTCATGATCCGGCCACGTTCGAGGACCTTGGTCAAGATATTGCTCGCCTGCTCGCACGCCAGGTGCACGCCCCCCAACTGCGCCACCGAGTCGTCACCGTATTCGTAGAAGATCCTCTGGTAGAGGTCGTCGGCCCGATCGAGCCCGACGGTGGCGTCCACTCCGACGTCGCCGGTCAGGTCCAGGTCGCCGACGAATTCGTCCAGGAAGAGGCGTCGCAGGCTCTTGGAGGAACGCGAGTACCGGGCGAACAGGGCCCCCTTGACGACCTCGGGTAGGTTGACCAGGGCGAACACCGGTCCTTCGAGATTCGTGAAGTAGCGACGCAGCACCGTCTCCTCCGCGTCGGTGAACTGTTCGACTACGTAAGGGTGCATGGCACACAAAGATTAGGGGCGAATTCAACCCCGTGGGTGGACCGTCGAGGCGCCGGCGACCACCGAGCGCAGGACGGCGTCGCGGGCTTCGAAGGCGCTCTGGGCGACTTCGCCGAGGTGCGTCAGTCGAGAAAGCTGCTCGCACAGGTCCGCCACCTGTTTGGCGTTTCGAACGAAATCGCCCGGAGA
>JABBOA010000091.1:5188-8697 GCA_019352075.1 Acidobacteriota bacterium
TCGACTGCTTGGCGGCGCGCGCCCCGCGCTTGGCCTCGAAGACGAAACTCGAGAGCAGTCCGGCGAGCTGGGCCGGTTCGAGGTCGTCGAACACCCCCGCTCCCACACATTCGGCGATCAACAGGTCGCATTCGTGATAGATCGAGCGCAGCAACTGCCCCTGATCGGTGAGTCGCCACCCCACGGCGTAGCCCAGATCCTCAAGGACGTGGTGACGCGCGCGCATCTGGTCACCGAGGGAACGACGAGAGCCGGACGGTCGGTGGTCGGCCTCGAACTGGGCGTAGGAGCGCTGCACCACTTCGAGGGCCGTGTCGAACTCGAAGTGGTTGATCAGGTTCGCGGTGAAGTTGTACGTGGGGCGAAAGGAGGAATGAAGTTCCGAGGGGTGCGAGATGGCGACGCGGCCCACGTCGATCAGGGCCACCTCCGGGGCGAAGCAGACGACGGCGTGACCTTCGTCGTCCAGGCCCCGTCGTCCGGCGCGACCGGTCATCTGGGCGTACTCGCCACTGGTCAAAAATCGCCGTCCCGCGTCGGAGTACTTGGAGAACCTCTCGATCGCGACCGAACGCGCGGGCATGTTGACGCCGAGGGCCAGGGTCTCGGTGGCGAAGACCGTGGCGAGGAGATTCTGGATGAAGCAGAGCTCGACGATCTCGCGAAATGCCGGCACCATCCCCGCGTGGTGGGCGGCGATCCCCCGGCGCAATGAGTCGATGAAGTCGGCGTACTCGAGCGCGCGCAGGTCGTCCTCGGAGAAGTCGAGGAGTCGGGCTTCGGCAATGCGTTCGATCTCGCGACGCTGCTCGGGCGTGGTGAAGAGCAATCCGTCACGTCGACACTGGCGTACGGCATCGTCACAGGCGGCTCGTGAGAAGATGAACACGATGACCGGCAACAGGTCGTCGCGCTCGAGCGCGTGCAGGAGTTCACTGCGCCGTGGGGCGCGAAACGGTGCGGGCGGGGCCGTGGATTTCGGACCTTGCCAACGTGGGCCCGGTCGAAAACGTCGCGTCGCCTTCATCGCGTTGTCGATACGGCGCGCCTCATCGGACAACCGCTCGCCGTCGAGGAGATCGACGACGTCGGCGTGGGGTTGTCCGCGGCGCACGACGGCCAGATGTTGGTGCAGGGTGATCGGCCGGTCCGTCTCGGTGATCACCGCCGTCTCACCGCGAAGTTCGTCGAACCACTTGCCGACGAAGGGGGCGTTGCCGATGGTCGCCGAGAGGGCGACGAAGCGAACCGCCGAGGGAGTCAGGATGAGCACCTCCTCCCACACTCCCCCGCGGAAGGGGTCCTGAAGGTAGTGCACCTCGTCGAGCACGACCAGTCCGAGGCGCGAGAGCTGATCGGACTCGGTGAGCAACATGTTGCGTAGGACTTCGGTGGTCATCACCACGACGTCGGCCATCCGGTTCACCGACGTGTCCCCCGTGAGCAGACCGACGCGGCGCTCGCCGAAGAGATCGCAGAGTTCAGCGTATTTCTGGTTCGAGAGCGCCTTAAGGGGTGTGGTGTAGAAGGCCCGTTCACCCTGGGCGAGGACCCGTCCGATCGCGTAATTGGCGATCAGGGTCTTGCCCGACCCGGTGGGGGCGCTCACCAGTACATTGACGCCCGCGTCGACGGCGTCGAGCGCCTCGTCCTGGAAGCGGTCGAGGCCGAATCCCTGCGCCTCGGTGAAATGACGGCGGTACTCGGCGCTCATCGGTGTAACAACTTGCCCAGGCCGATGGCCAAGAAGTAGAAGACCACGAGGGGGATCATGAGGGCGAACATCGAGAACGGGTCACTCGAGGGGGTGATGACGCCCGAGAAGACGACGATGGCGATCACCGAATAGCGCCAGGACCGCAGGAGTTGGGCGGGCGAGACGACCCGAGCCAGCTCGAGGGCCACGAGTACCACGGGGAATTCGAAGGTCAGTCCGAAGAGCAACATCATGAGCAAGAAGAGGGTGAGGTACTGATTGGGGTTGTAGTAGGAGGTCAGCGAGCTACCACCGATGCTCACGAGGAACTGAATGGTCTTCTTGAACACCAGGTAGGCCGTGACGACCCCCCCGAAGAAGAAGACCATCGAACCCAGGACGAAGGGCAGTGCGTAACGCCGCTCTCGCGCCTTGAGCCCGGGGGTCACGAAGCGCCACGTGTGCCAGAGCCAGAACGGTGTGGCGAAGAGCAGTCCGCCGAAGAGCGCGATCTTGACGCGAAGGGTGATGCCGTCGAGCGGGTTGGTGACGAGGAAGTTGCAGTGTCGGGGGTCGACCTGGCAGTACGGGTGTTGCAGGAGGCGCAACAGACTCGGGTAGATCACGAAGGATACGACGGCCATGGCCGCCGTGATGGCGACGCAGATCAAGAAGCGTCGTCGCGCCTCGGCGAAATGCTGCGCGAGGGTCATCCCCGATTCGGTGTCGCGTGCTTTGGCCATGACTAGTTCAGCGACGGATCCGCACCCAGCGACCCGCCACGGGAGGGGGGGCGCCCCGGAGGGTTCACGAGGGGTGGGGTCATCGCGGGTGGTGGCGACGGGGCGTCACGGGCCGCGGGATCGACCGGCGATGGGCCCTGTGCGCGATCGGCCAACCGATTGAGGACGGCCACGGGGCTGCGCGCGATGCGCGCGAGGTCACCGGTACTGGGCAGGTCGGGCAGTGCGTCGCGCACTTCCGACTCGACGCGTTGTTGCAAGCGCCGCAGCGACTGCCAGGTCGAGCCCATCTTGTGGGCGACCTCGGGGAGCTTGTCGGGGCCCAGCAGTAACACCACGACGGCCACGATGATCAACATCTTCATCGGGCTGAGACTGAGCATGTTCCTAGTGTACGGCTCGGTCTACGGCCCGAAGGAGTCGGTCGACTACAGGAAGCCGACGCGCGTCAGCGGCCACACCCGGAAGAACGCCTTGCCGATCACCTCGGAGCGCGTGATGGTTCCCCACATGCGGCTGTCGCAGGAATCCGAGTGATTGTCGCCCATCATGAAGTAGTGGTGTGGTGCGACGACCACGGGGTTGTTCGCCGTGGCGATGGCGTTGCCCAGTGGCTCGGTGTGGCTCCAATTCTCGTTGAATTTCTGGCCGTTGACGTAGATGGTGTTGCCGACCGAGTAGATGTGGTCACCCGGGATGCCCACGACCCGCTTCACCAGGTCGGTGACGGGCGCGCCACCGCAATTCTCCGTGGGGGGCGCCTTGAAGACCAGGATGTCGCCACGGTGGATGGTCCCCCAGTCCACGGCGAGTTTGTCGACGATGATCCGGTCGCCGATCTGCAGGGTCGGCTCCATCGAGCCCGAAGGGATGAAGAACGTCTGGAACGCGTAGGTGCGTAGACCGACGGACACCAGCAGTGCCACCACCAAGATGATGCCCCACTCCACGAGGAAATGCTGCAGCTTGCGGTGCTTCACGACCACGGGGACCGCCGCCGTGCCGTCATCCACCAGTTCCTTCGACCCGATTTCGCTCACCGGTCAAGGCTACTCGTCGTCGTGCGAAAT
>JABBOA010000092.1 GCA_019352075.1 Acidobacteriota bacterium
CTAGCTCGCCGCCAGGTTGATCCAGTGCTGCTCGAGGCTGTAGAGCCACGTGGTGCCGATGTGCAGCGTCAGCGCGTTGAGGATCAGGATCACCATGAGGAAGGGCAGTGCCCGCGCGCGCATCTCGTAGTACCGCGGCAGGTGGCGCACGGGCACGAACCGTTCGATGATGGCCGAGCCGTCCAACGGTGGTATGGGTAGGAGGTTGAACGCCGCCAGGATGAGATTGACCAGTCCGAAGTCGATCATGAAGGTGAAGAACGAGTAGCCATTGCCCAGCGAGACGGCGTTGGAGTGGTGGATCTCGTAGCGCACGTAGACGAAGGCTATCCCCGACAGGACGATGTTGGTCGCCGGACCCGCGAGGGAGACGTAGAGCGACTGCGAGCGGGGACGGCGCAGACGCGACACGTTGACGGGCACCGGTTTGGCCCAGCCGAACGCGGGAAGACCCGTCGCGATCAACAAGAACGGCAGCAGCAGCGTGCCGAAGGGATCGATGTGGCGAAGGGGGTTGAGGGTGAGCCGATGGGCGTTCTTCGCGGTGGGGTCGCCGAAGAGGTTCGCCACGTAGCCGTGACTGATCTCGTGCAGGATGATCGAGGGCACGATGGCCAGCAGGAAGAGGAAGGTGGTCACGTCGGGGCTCGCTCGCTAGTCGTGGGCTCGGGGATGGGCGTTGGTGTAGACACTCTGCATCGAGGCTATCGACACGGCGGTGTAGGCCTGGGTGGTGGCGATGGACGCGTGACCGAGCAATTCTTGCACGAAGCGGATGTCGGCGCCGTGGGCCAACATGTGGGTCGCGCAACTGTGGCGAAAGACGTGGGCACTGATGGTGGAACGGTCGATATTGGCCGTCAGCGCTCGTGCGTCAATGATGAGGTCGATCCCCTGGCGCGACAGTGGCCCGCCGCGGGTGTTGACGAAGACGTGCGCGTGCGCGCGCGGGTGGGGGAACTCCGACCTCCCGCCCGGCGCGAGGTACTCGCGCAGCGCGGCGACGAGCGAACGACCCATCGGCACCAATCGTTGCTTGTCGCCCTTGCCAGTCAGGCGGATGACCTCCTCGTCGAAGTCGAGGTCCTGGATCTCAAGCCCGACGACCTCTGAGACCCGCGCCCCCGTGCCGTAGAGCAGCTCCAGGAGCGCCCGGTCGCGCCGGTCGACGGGGGTCGCGCGCGGCATCGTGTCGAGGAGTCCGATGAGCGTCTCCTCGGGCAGGGGCTTGGGCAACGTGCGTCCGCGACGCGACGGGGCCACGTAGGTGCACGGGTCGAGCATGACGTGACCCTCGTCGACGAGGAAGCCCCACCAGCCGCGAAGCGAGGAGAGGGCACGAGCCACGGAACTCGCCGCGCGGGCGTCGCGCAGGAGATTGAGGTACTCCTCGAGGTGGGCGCTGGTGACCGTCGCGAGTGGTCGTTCACCCCACCAAGTGACGAAGGCGAGGATGTCGCGCTGGTAGGCCTCGATCGTGGCTCGACTACGTCCCTTCTCGACGGTGAGCCACTGCACGTACTCACCGAGCAGGGCCTCAGGGGCGTCCATCGACCTCGAGGTAATGTCGCAATCCGATCGTGAGGGTCGCGTCGTTGACCTCGCCACCGTCGAGCAACTCGCGCACGCGCGCGCGACTGAGCCACACCACTTGCGCCGCACTCTCCTCGGGCCCCTCGGGCGATCGTTCCTCGACGACGAGGTCGCGCGCCTCGTAGATATGCATCACCTGGTCCGTCCAACCCGGCGAGACGTACACCGTGGCGATCGGGCGCCACTGCGCCGCGCGCACGCCCATCTCCTCCAAGAGTTCGCGCTGGGCGGTGGACAGGGGGTCGGTGTCACTCGCGTCGATGGTGCCCGCGGGGATCTCCCAGAGGATCCGGTCGACCGTGGCGCGGTACTGACGGATCAGGCCGACCTCGTCGTGCTCGTTGATCGCGACCATCGCGACCGCTCCCCCGTGCACCGCGATGTCACGGGTGTACTCCTCGCCGTCGTGCGCGACGGTTCGCCGCTCCACCTTGAAGACGTAGGAGCGGAGAAGGGTCTCTCGCGCGACGATCGAGAAGGCGTCGCTCACAGGGTGGCGTCGACGGTGTGGGGGTCGAGGATGTGGGGCTCACGGCCTTCGGCACGAACGCTCGCGGCGTCGATCAACCCGCGAAACAGTGGGTGGGGCCGGTCGGGGCGCGACTTGAATTCCGGGTGCGCCTGGGTGCCCACGAAGTAGGGGTGCGCGGGCATCTCCACGAACTCGACCAGTCGGCCATCGGGTGAGGTGCCCGAACAGCGCATGCCGCTCGATTCGTACTGCTCGACGAATCGCGAATTGAACTCGTAGCGATGACGATGGCGCTCCGAGACGACCGTGCTGCCGTAGAGCCTCGCCACCTGGGAGCCCTCGGCCAGCATGGCCGGCCACGCGCCCAAGCGCATCGTGCCACCGAGGTCCGTGACGTCCATCTGCTCTTGCATCAGGGCGATCACCGGCGCGGTGGTGGTGAGCGAGAATTCCGTGGAATGGGCGTCCGCGAGGCCCAGGACGTGTCGGGCGAACTCGATCACCATCACCTGCATCCCCAGGCAGATGCCCAGCAGCGGTATCTGGTGCTCGCGGGCGATGCGCGCCGTCGCCACCATGCCCTCGATGCCGCGCTCACCGAAGCCACCGGGAATGATGATGGCGTCGAGACGTCGCAGTCGCGTCGCGTCGGTCTCGGCGGGCACGCGCTCGGCCTCGAGCCATTCAATGGTGGTGGCGGCCCCGATCGCGAAGCCGGCGTGGCGAATCGACTCGGCCACCGACAGGTAGGCGTCGGGCATCGTCACGTACTTGCCCACGATGCCGATGCGCAGCGTCGTGGTGGTGTGGTGCACGTGACGCACGACCTCCTCCCACGGGGAGAGGTCAATCGGGTGCTCCTCGAGATCGAGGTTCAAGATGTCGCATACGATGCGGTCAAGACCTTCGTGGTGCATGTTGAGGGGGATGTCGTAGATGCTCGGCGCGTCCACCGCCGAGATCACGGCGTTGTTGGGAACGTCGCAGAGTAGCGAGATCTTACGCTTGAGCCCGTCGGAGATCGGCTGATCACTGCGACAGACGATGACGTCGGGCTGGATGCCGTGTGAGCGCAGTTCGGTCACCGAGTGCTGGGTGGGCTTGGTCTTCTGCTCCCCCGAGGGCGCCAGGTAGGGGACGAGGGTCAGGTGGACGTAACAGACGTTGCCACGCCCCGCGTCGCGACGGAACTGGCGGATCGCCTCGAGGAACGGGATGATCTCCATGTCGCCGACCGTTCCACCGATCTCCACGATGGCCACGTCGGCGCCAAGGGTGCCGAGGCGTCGAAGTCGGTCCTTGATCTCGTCGGTGATGTGCGGGATCACTTGCACGGTCTTGCCGAGGTAGTCCCCGCGGCGCTCCTTGGCGATGACCTTGGAATAGATCGAGCCCGTCGTGGTGTTGGACATCCGCGACAGGGACTCGTCGATGAAGCGTTCGTAGTGACCGAGGTCGAGGTCGGTCTCTCCCCCGTCGTCGGTGACGAACACCTCACCGTGCTCGCCGGGATTCATCGTGCCCGGATCCACGTTCAGGTAGGGGTCGAGCTTGCACATCGTGACCCGCAGGCCACGCGACTTGAGGAGCCGACCCAGCGACGAGGCGGTCAGGCCCTTGCCGAGGGAGCTGGACACTCCGCCGGTGACGAACACGTATTTCGTCATTCGGTATCGAGTTCCTTCACGGAACTACATCCTAGCGTGGGCGGCTCACGCGGCGTCGAGCTACGTCACAGATTCGAGCAATCTGCGCGCCAGGGCGTCGGCCTCGTCGCTGCGGGCGTCGCCCGCCAGCATACGCGCGACCTCGCGCACACGCTGGTCGCCCGTGACGCGTCGCACGCGGGTGGTCGCGGCACCGCCGACGACCGATTTCTCGATGACGAAATGATGAGCGGCCTTGGCGGCCACCGACGCCAGGTGGGTCACGGCGATGACCTGTTGGGTGGCGCCGACCTCGAGCAGACAGTCGCCGATCTGTTGGGCCACTTGTCCGCTGACCCCGGCGTCCACCTCGTCGAAGACCGCCACGACGTCATCGTGCGCCGTCTCGAGGGAGAGGGCGAGCAACACGCGACTCAGTTCACCGCCGCTGGCCAGGGCCTGTAGCGGACCCTCGGGCCACCCGGGGTTCGGGGTGAAGAGTAGGCGCGCGTCCGCGCCGTCGTCGCCGAGGACCTCGAATCGCAGAGACGCGTGGGGCAACGCCACGCGCGGCATCTGCGCGTTGACCCGTCGCGTCAAGCGGTCACTCGCCTCCTCGCGGGCCCGTCGAGCCGCCGTCGCCAACGCCGCCTCGTGCGCGGTGAGTTCCTCGAGGCGCGCATCGAGGCCCGCGAGGAGGTCCTGGGCGTTGGCGAGTTCCTCGAGTTGCGCCGCCATCTCGCCGCGCAGGGCTACCGCGGCCTCCAGCGAGCCGCCGTACTTTCGCGCAATCAGTCGCAGGCCAGCCGCTCGCGCGTCGAGTTCGGCGATGCGTTCGGGGTCGAACTGGTCCGGCTGGACGCGCGCGTTGAGCTCGTGCACGTTCGCGCGGGCGTCGTCGAGCAGGCCGTCCAGGGCGTCGCGGAGATCGTCGACGCCGGCTCCTCGGGGCAGACGTTGGATGGCTCGGGCCCACTGGGTGAAAACGGCCCCGTCGTGGTCGCCGTCGAGTTGGTCGATGACGCCCAGCAGTTCGCCTTGCGCGTCGCGCAGCGCGCTGAGTCGGGTGAGTTCGTCGAGGGTCCGCTCGAGTTCGTGGGCGTCCTCGATCGCGGCGGCGTCGAGTTCATCGAGTTGGAAGCGAAGGTAGTCGCGCTCGCGCTCGCGCCGCGTCGCGTCGCCGCCGAGCGAGTCGCGGCGAGCCTGTGCCGTCGCGATCTCTCGGCGCACGGCCTCGAGATCGCTCACGTCGACCCCGCCGGTCTCGTCGATGATCCTCAGAATCTCCTGGCGCGAACGCAACGAGAGGGAATCGTGCTGTCCGTGGATGACGATGACCCCCGCGGCGACCTCGCGCAGAATGGGTGCGCTGGAGGGACTGGCGTCGATGGAGGCGCGCAAGCGCCCCGAGGTCGAAGACTCGCGGGCGAGCACCAGTTCGGTCCCGTCGTCGCGGGCGAAGAGCGCCACCGCGCGCGTCGCGGACGTGACGGCGTAGCGCGAGGACGCCGCTTCCCCGCCGAGGCACAACTCCAGGGCGCCGAGCAACAAGGTCTTGCCCGCTCCGGTCTCACCGGTGAGCACGTTGAATCCGGTCCCGAATTCGATGCGGGCCTCTTCGATCACCCCAAGCCCACGGGCGTAGAGTTCGACGAGTTGCGCCTTAGGCATGACCCTCTCGCAAGTTTTGGCGCAGGCGCGGGCCGAGTTCGAAGGCGCCCGAATAGACCACCTTGACCGGCGAGGGACTGCGCGAGACCAACATGACCTGCCCGGGCTCGAGCGCGCCGATCTCGGTCCCGTCGGCCACCACGGCGGCCGGGCGAAGCGCCACGAGACGTACCGTCTTCGCGGCGTCCACGACGATCGAGCGGTCGATGGTGAAGTGCGGTGCGACCGGGGTGATGATGAAGACCGAGAGATCGGTGTCCACCACCGGACCACCCGCTGAGAAGTTGTAGGCGGTGCTGCCGGTGGGCGTCGCGACCAGCACCCCGTCGGCGGAGTAGGTGAGCAATTCATCGTCCCCGACGAAGGTCCGCACGCGCACCATGTTACCCACGCGCGGACGCTCGATGACCACCTCGTTGAGGGCGAAGTCCGTGTGGGACTCACCCTCGATCGATATGGCCAGAGCGAGCCGTTCGACGACGCGCGAGTGGTTGAGCGCCGCTCGGACCGAAGTGACGATCTGGTCGGAGGGCACCTCGAGGAGGAACCCCATGCGGCCCAAGTTGACCGGAAGGACCCGGGCGTCGTGGGCGTGCGCGAGCCGCGCGGAGCGCAGGAAGGTGCCATCGCCTCCGAGACTGATCACCAGGGACTGTGAGTCCAAGGGGGCGGTGACGCCCTGGTCGAGGAGTTGCGTCGACGACGCGATGCCCAGTTCAGCCAGCCGCTGGCCCGCCTCATCGGCCAACGCGAGTGCATCCGTGCGGTTGCTGAAGGC
Source organism: Acidobacteriota bacterium (assembly GCA_019352075.1). Taxonomy (GTDB): domain Bacteria; phylum Actinomycetota; class Acidimicrobiia; order Acidimicrobiales; family RAAP-2; genus RAAP-2. The sequence continues at coordinate 6,161 of JABBOA010000092.1, forward strand.
CGTAAAAAGTATGTTGGTCACGTATTACCTCGTGGCTAATGGTAGCGACTGGGGGGTGGGCGCCACGCCGCGGCGGCGGACGTCTCGCGTAGTGCGGCCCCGACAGGCCTGGTGCCGGGGCCAGGGCGACCCGCCCCGGGCGTACGCCCACCCCGTCGCGCGCCATCATTGGCGTGGATGTACGACCACGAAGATATCTCTCGTCACCATACGTTCTGGTGAACGTCACCTTTTCGCCATGGTTCGAAATTTTCTATGACTCTCCACAGACGAACCTTCGATAAAACAGAGTCAACCGACATCGCAATGACACAGTGACACTTATCCTACGGTTGTACCTCGCGTACCGACCGTCTAGGTAGGAGGCTTGCCCATGAGAATTGGACTCTTCGGACTCGGAAAGACTGGCCGTTCCGTGGCCCGTTCGATCCTGAACGACGACACCTGCACGCTCGAATGGGTGGTGCGCAAGTCCCATCATGCGCCGCGGGGATCGTTGAGCGAGGCGATCGAGCGTTCGAACAGTGGGATGAATCGCATATTCTCCAGCACCACGACGCCCGTCGAGGAGTTGCTCGATGAGTATCCGGTCGACGTGATCGTCGACTTCTCGTCGCCCGAGAGCCTCGACTACTACGGCGCGTCGGCGGCTCGGCGAGAAGTGCGCATCGTCACGGCGATCTCGAACTACTCGTGCGACCAGCAAGAGCAGCTACGCAAGCTCAGCACCGACACCGCCGTCTTGTGGTCCCCCAACATCACGGTCGGTGTCAATCTGCTCATCCTGGCAGCGAACCTCATCCAGATGTTCGCGCCCCTGGCCGACGTAGAGATCGTGGAGGAGCACTTCCGACTGAAGAAGGGGGTCTCGAGCACCGCCAAGATCATCGCGCATTCGCTCGGTGTCACCGAGTTCGACGTGAAGTCACTACGGGCGGGCGGCATCGTGGGCAACCACGAGGTGGTGTTCGGCTTCCCCTCACAGACCATCCGTCTGCGTCACGAATCCGTCACCCCCGAAGCCTTCGGCGAGGGAGCGCTCTTCGCCGCCACTCAGATGGAATTCCTCTCCCCGGGTTTCTACACCATGGAGGACCTGTTGATCCCGGCCTTCATCGAGAACGCGCGCAAACTCCAGCCCCGACTCCTGGCGGTCAGTTCCTAGCACTGTCGCTACATCGTGGCGTGGGGAGGTTCGATCAAGGAGAACCGGCGTACACGCCGGCCGTGTCAGGGAACATCGCCCGCACGATCTTGAAGTTCGAGACGTCCGTGGTGCCGTCCGAGTGCAGATTGATCAGGGCGTCACGCATGTACTTCTCGATGCCCACTTCGAGCATGGCGCCGTAACCCCCGTGCAACTCCATCGCGTTGCGACAGACGGCGACGATCTCGTGGGAGGCGAACACCTTCACCATGTTGCACAGCACGTCGGCCTCGGGCGACCGCTCGTCCACGGCGAGAGCCGCGTGGCGCAACAGTGCTGCCACGGCCTCGAGGCGCGTGGCCATGTCGGCGAGGCGCGACGCGACCGCCTGATGCTTGATGAGGGGCCGCCCTCCCTGGACCCGTGCGTGCACGAACTTCACCGTCTCCTCGTAGGCAGCGATGCCGATCCCGAGGCTCTTCGCCGCGACCAGCACCTTGCCCGGTCGAAAGTAGACACCGGCCTGCGCGAGGGCGTCGCCGAGGACGAGGAGGTGGTCCGCCGGAACTCGGACGTCGTCGAAGACGATCTCGCCGTTGTTCATGTATCGTCCGCCCATCGTCTCGTTGCACCGCGTCACCCGTAGACCCGGCGTGTCGCGGGGCACGAGAAAACTTGACGTGCCGTGTTGCATCCCGACGGCGTCGTCGGTGTTCGCGTACACCACGTAGAGCGAGGCGTCGTAGCCATTGCTAATGAACTGCTTGGCCCCGTTGATGATCCAGACGTCACCGTCGAGGACCGCCCTGGTGTCCATGTTGACCTCGGGTACGTTGTAGGGTAGCCAGCGGTCCGACGCTCCTCGAGGTTCGGTCAGGCAGTGGGCCATGAGGAATTGTGGCTCCGACAGGTAGCGATGGAACCAATACTCCTGTAGGTGGGGTGGCGCGAACTGACCGATCAGAACCGAGATCTTCCAATTCTGCACCAATTTGTCGGCCAGTCCGGACTCGCCACGGGCGATCTCGGTCGCGATCACGGCGAGCGTCTGCGACTGCGTCCCCGGATCGAGTTCGATGCCGCCGTAGTGTCCGGGGACCCCGAGGCCACGAAGACCCGCCGCGTCCGCCTGCTCCAGTATGTTCGCGTCGAGTCGCGCGAGGGGATCCATCTCCCATTCGCGCAGTCGGTTCTGTTCGATGAAGGGAATGACGACGTGGTTGACGAATCGGCGAGTCGTGTCACGCATCATGCGCTGCTCATCGGTCAAGTAGCGATCTTGAAAATACATCGATTCACCTCACTCGTTGCGCATTCCGTTCGATACGGTCGACACCGAAGTCAAGTTGACTCTAGTG
>JABBOA010000002.1:0-1313 GCA_019352075.1 Acidobacteriota bacterium
GACAGGGACTCGTCGTCGTGGTTGCCGTCCTTCAACGCGGACCCGATCGCGTCGCGCACCGCAACGGTGACCGCGTCCACGACACCGCGGTCATGTTCGCCCTCAAACCATCCGCGCGTCGTCACGCGCACCGGCTGACTGATGACACCGCGATGCGCGTCCACCCCCGCGGTGATCTGCAGGACTCCGTATTCGGCCAACATCCGCCGCTCCTCGAGCGGACGTTCGTCCAGATCCCCGGCGCTACCGTCGATGTAGTGAAACCCAGCGGGGACCTGTCCCGCGCGCGCGATGCCGTCACGCGTCACGTCGATCTGGTCACCGTCTTCGCAGATCAAGATGTGCTGGTCCGCCAGACCCATGGACGCGGCGAGGTCCGCGTGGTGACGCAAGTGTCGGTACTCACCGTGCACCGGCACGAAGTTGCGCGGTCGCAAGAGTTGGTGCAGCGTTCGCAGCTCGCCCTGGCGGGCGTGTCCCGACGCGTGGACCGGTTCCTGACTGGAGTCGATCACCTCGGTCCCCGCGCGATGCAGGTCGTCGATGACGCGGCCCACCGACCACTCGTTGCCGGGAATCGGGTGCGACGAGAAGATGATGGTATCGTCGGCGCCCACCGAGAAATTGCGAGCGTCACCGCGCGAGAGTTTCGAGAGCGCCGCCAAGGGCTCGCCCTGGCTGCCGGTGCAGATGACGCAGACCTCGCCGGGTTGGTAGCGACCCACGTTCTCGATGTCCACGAAATCCGCGGTGTCCACGTGCAGCAGGTTGAGCTTACGGGCCAGCTTCACGTTCGCCTCCATCGACCGACCCATCAGCGCGATCTTGCGATTCTGTTGGAGCGCCACGTCGATGATCTGCTGGATGCGATGGATGTGACTGGCGAAACACGCCACCACGAGACGCCGGTCGGGTCGCTCGAGGAACAGCCGTCGCAACGCGCCGCCGACCGTGCTCTCCGAGGCCGTGAAACCAGGCTCCTCCGCGTTCGTCGAGTCGCACAGCAGCAACGACACCCCCTCATCGCCCAGCGCCGCGAAACGCGCCAAGTTGCTGCGCCGGCTGTCGATCGGCGACAGGTCCAACTTGAAGTCACCCGAATGCACGATGATGCCGACTTTGCTGTGAAAGGCCAGGGCGTGAGCGCTGGGGACCGAATGGGTCACGGGGATGAATTCGATGTCGAAGGGTCCGATGCGTCGGCGTTCGTTGTCGGCCACTTCGATGAACGTGAGGTCGTGGGCGACCCGCGCCTCGGTCAAACGGTGGCGGGCGAAGCCGAGCGTCAGGGCCGAACCGTAGATCGGCACGTT
>JABBOA010000002.1:1554-40914 GCA_019352075.1 Acidobacteriota bacterium
CGCACGCGTTCCTTAGCCACGGGTGGCCGCCAACGCCGTGACGACGTCGCGCGCCGCCTGATCGAGTTCGTCATCGCCGCAACCCAGCGGTAGTCGACATTGACCAACGGCGAAGCCGAGCGCGCGCATGGCCGCCTTGGACGGAAGTGGATTGGGGTACATTTCACTCGTTTCGAACGTGCAACTAGGGGCGAGACGCGCATTGAGGACTCGCGCGGCGTTCCAGTCGCCGGCGTGCGCCGATCGAATGAGTGCCGCGAACTCGGGGGCCGCCCAGTGAGCGGCCACCGACACTAAGCCCACCGCGCCGATGGCGAGGAAGGGCAACAACATTGCGTCGTCGCCACTGTACAGGTCCAGGGCCTCTCCCAGCTCGGCCTTGGTCGCCGCGGCCGATACCAGGTCCGACGAAGCATCCTTCAGGGCTACGACGTTGGCGTGCGAACGCACCACCTGCACCGTGGTCGCCGTCGCGACCTTGCGTCCGGTGCGCACCGGGATGTCGTAAAGCATCAGCGGCAACGGCGTGGACGACGCGATGGCGCCGAAGTGCGCGGCAATGCCGCGTTGACTCGGGCGCGCGTACGCGGGGGTCGTGGCCAGTACTCCCGCGACGCCCGTCGCGGCGACCCTGGAGGTCAGCGCGACCGAGTGCGCCGTGTCCGACGACGAGGTCCCCGCCAGAACCGGGACGGTCACTGCCTCAGCGACGGCGGCGAACAGGTCGAGTTTCTCCCTATCGGACAACGAGGAACCCTCGCCGGTCGAACCGGCGACGACCAACGCGTCGTTGCCCTGGGCGATCAAGTAGCGAGCGACGTCCCGTGCGGCGTCGAGGGCCAGCGAGCCGCTTTCCTCGAAGGGGGTGACCATCGCGGTCAACAGAAATCCGAAACGCGGCGCGACCATCCCACGAAGTTACCAGCGTTGCGCGCGACCCTCGAGCCACCTCAGGCAATCAGGTCGTCGATCCCCCAGGTGAAACCGGGTGTTGCGTCCACGTGGTTCACCGCGATGGCCACACCCTGGACGAAGCTGACCCGGTCGTAGGAGTCGTGTCGGATGGTGAGCCCCTCACCCGCGCCACCGAAGAGGACCTCCTGGTGCGCCACGAGACCCGGCAGGCGCACCGAATGTATGCGCACGCCACCCCCGGCGTCCGCGCCCCGAGCACCTTCGAGGGCGACCCGTCGCGTCGGGTCCTCGGGCGTGACGCGTCCGGCCGCGCGGCGAGCGTCATTGATGTGCGCCGCCGTCGCGATCGAGGTGCCCGAGGGCGCATCAACCTTTCGATCGTGATGCAGTTCGATGATCTCCACACGCTCGAAATAGGGTGCCGCCATGGCCGCGAAGCGTTCGCTCAACACCGCCCCGAGGGAGAAATTGGACGCCATGACGACGCCCGTCGCTGCGGCGGCGACTTCGACGTGGGACTGTTGGACGTCGCTGAGACCCGTGGTACCGATCACCAGACCGCGACGGTGGCGCGCGCACCACTGCGCGCTGGTGACCACCGAATCGGGCTGGGAGAAGTCCACCACCACGTCGACTTCCGACGGTGCCACCCGTTCGAGAGAGGTGAAGTGCGAACCACCGAAGAGGCGCGCGGGCTCACGAAGGTCCACCATCGCGCTCACGACCAAACCGTCGACGAGATTCAGATTCTCGGCGAGAGCCTGGCCCATACGGCCCGCGGCGCCGACCATGGCGATTCTCTTCACCACCTCACCCTACCGGTCCTGCGCGCCACCCGAGGGCCGGGGTGACGCACCGAGGCCCGCCGCCCGACGCGGGGTCGGACGGCGGGCCTCGGTGCAGTGCCTAACGACGACGCGGGCGCGGTCCGCGACGGTTCCCGCCATCATTCTCGGAGAACGAGGGACCGCCAGGTCCCAGATCACCGATCTCGTCGGCCAACTCCGCTTCGAAGGCGGCCTCGAAACTTGAACTCGGGACGGAGGGCGCTGGCGCGCGCGACGGTCGCTCCGCACGCTCGGTGCGCTCACGACCACCTCGGTCCCCTCGGTCACTGCGCTCACCACGGTCACTGCGCTCACGACCACCACGGTCACCACGGTCACCACGGTCGCGCGGGGAGTCCTCGACCACCACGTCGGCGTACTCGCCCGCGAGTGACAGCGACACCTTGCCCTGGGGATCGATGTCGTCGACCCTGACCTCGAACGCTTGACCGAGTTCGACAACGTCCTCGACCTGACCGATGCGCTTACCCCCATTGAGCGGTGACATCTTGGAGATGTGCAAGAGTCCGTCGCGACCCGGCAGGATGCTCACGAAGGCGCCGAACTTGGCGATGTTGACGACGCGACCCTGATAGACGGCGCCGATTTCGGCGGTGGGGGGATCGAGGATCAGCGATATCCGACGCTTGGCCTCTTCGACCGCACGGCCGTCCTTGGCCCCGATCGTGACCGTGCCGACGACGCCGTCGTCGTCGACCGCGATGTCCGCACCCGTCTCCTGCTGGAGGGTGTTGATGACCTTGCCCTTGGGTCCAATGACCTCACCGATCTTGTCAATCGGAATCTCGATCGACACGATCTTGGGCGCGACGGCCGCGACCTCACTGCGGGGTTCGCTGATCGTTGACGTGATGACGTCGAGGATGGCCAGACGCGCCTCCTTGGCCTGGTGCAGCGCCTTAGCGAGAACGTCCGCGGGCAAGCCATCGATCTTGGTGTCGAGTTGCAACGCGGTGACCGCGTCCGCGGTACCGGCAACCTTGAAGTCCATGTCGCCGAAGGCGTCCTCGGCCCCCAGGATGTCGGTGAGCGTCGAGTACACGCCGTCCTCGTAGACGAGGCCCATCGCGATGCCCGCCACCGGTGCCTTGATGGGCACACCGGCGGCCATCAACGAGAGCGTCGAACCACAGACCGAGGCCATCGACGTCGAACCGTTGGACTGCAGGACGTCAGAGACGACGCGCAGGGTGTACGAGAACTCCTGCTCACTGGGCAGCACCGGCACCAGCGCGCGCTCGGCGAGCATGCCGTGACCGATTTCGCGACGCTTGGGGGCGCCCACGCGACCCGTCTCACCCACCGAATACGGCGGGAAGTTGTAGTGGTGCATGTAACGGCGGAACTCGTCGGGGGTGATCGAATCGATCTGCTGCCTCATGCGCGGCATCCCGAGGGTCGTGACGTTGACCACCTGGGTCTCGCCGCGCTGGAACAGCGCCGAGCCGTGGGTCATGGGGAACAGGTCGATCGCGGCCGAGAGGGGCCGGATCTCGGAAGAGCTACGTCCGTCGATGCGCACGCCCTCGGCGGTGATGCGCTTGCGCACGATCCTCTTGGTGATGGACTTGACCGCGGCCTTGACCTCGCTCAGACGATCGGCGAACTCGGGGAGCTGGTCGATGATGGACTTGGTCGCCACGTCCAGCGCCTCGCTGCGCGCAGTCTTGGTCGTCAGCTTGTTGGCCTCGGCCAGCGCCGCCTCACCCACCTCGCTCACGCGGGCCAGCACGTCGTCCTGGTAGTCATTGAACGCCTTGTACTCGATCATCGCAATCTCGCCACGCTGGGCGACGAACTCGCGCACCAATTCACGCTGCAGATTGATCGCCTCACGGATCCACAACTTCGACGCCTCCAGACCAGCCGCCAGGACCTCTTCGGAGACCTTGGGGGCGCCATCGGCGTACATCTCGAAGGAACCCTCGGTGCCGCCCGCTTCCACCATCATGATGGCGATGTCGGACTCGACCGAGTCCTCCAGCGCCCGACCGGCGACCACGAGTTCGAAGGTGGCGGCGTCGCCCTCGGCGAACGTCGGGTGCGGCGCCCACACGCCCTCAGTGGTGTACGCCAAGCGAACGGCGCCGATGGGGCCGTCGAAGGGGATCCCTGAGATCATCAATGCGGCCGATGCCGCGTTGATCGCGAGGATGTCGTGCGGATTCTCCTGGTCGGCGCTGAACACGGTCCCGACCACTTGGACCTCGTTGCGAAAGCCCTTGGGGAACGAGGGGCGTAGCGGTCGGTCGATGAGTCGACAGATCAGCACTGCCTGGTCCGAGATCTTGCCCTCGCGACGGAAGAACGAACCGGGGATCTTGCCAGCCGCGTAGGCCCGCTCCTCGATGTCGACGGTCAGGGGGAAGAAATCGATACCTTCGCGCACCGTGCGCGCGGCGGCGACGGTGGCGAGCAGGACGGTGTCACCCAATCGGGCGAGCACGGCTCCGTCGGCGAGTTGGGCCAAGTGGCCCGCCTCGAAACTCAGGGTCTTGTCAGTGCCCGTGATGGGACTGCTTACGCGGATTGCGTCAGTCATGGAATTGCTCCTTATGCGGTTAGCAACACTCCGCCCGGATCCCAGTGAGCAACCGCCGCCTGACGCGACTGTTCTCCACTGGCCTCCGAGGTCTCGGATGTGTTGATCACGTCGACGGCGTCGACGTGGACCGGTTAGCGACGAATGCCGAGACGACCGATCAACTCGCGATAACGCTCCACGTTGCCACGCTGCACGTAATCGAGCAGGCGGCGGCGCTGGCCAATGAGCTTCATGAGTCCGCGGCGGGTGTGGTGATCGCCCTTGTGAACCTTGAGATGCTCGGTGAGGTGCGAGATCCGGTCCGTCAGGATCGCGATTTGGACCTCGGGCGAGCCCGTGTCCGTTGCGTGAGCCTGATAGTCCTTGATGATCTGCTGCTTCTCAGCCATAGAGTTTTGCCTTATGAGTCGGGGGTCCCGTTGCGAGCCGCCAACTGAACGACTCACACAATCAGCGTCGCTGACCGAACCTCTAGCCTAGCAGGACCGAGGACGTGGGACTGAACTTCTCGAAGATTTCGAGACTTCGGGCCACGTCGCGCCCCATCTGGACGACGAGTTCCTCGAGGGTGGCGAAGGACGCCTCGCCGCGGAGTCGCTCCAAGAAGGCGACGTCGAGGCGTTGACCGTAGAGATCCCCCTCGAATCCGGGGAGATGCACCTCCACCAGGAGGGCGCCGTCCTCGTAGAACTGGGGCCGCGTCCCCACCGAGACGGCTCCGCATCGCCACTGACCGGACTCCAGGCGCACGGCGCCGGCGTAGACGCCCAGCGCCGGTAGTTGCTGGCGCTCCCCCGTGCCCACGTTCGCCGTCGCGAAGCCGATCTCACGTCCGCGCGCGTCACCGTGCACGACGGTGCCGCGCAGGACGAACGCCCGCCCCAGGATCTCCGCGGCCGCCGCCACGTCGCCCGCCGCGAGGCGCGCGCGCACCGCCGAAGAGCTGAAACGGCTCACGTCACCGTAGGTCGACGAGGCGTGGACGCGGAAACCGTGACGGTCCCCCTCGCGCACGAGCAGCGCGATGTCGCCTTCGCGGTCGCGACCGAAGTGCACGTCGTCGCCCACCACCAGATCGATCACGCCCAGCTGACGCACGAGCACGCGCTCCACGAACGACGCCGCCGACTCCCCCGCCGCGACGTGGTCGAAGCCCATGAGGCCGACCTGTTCGACACCGAGCTGCTCCAGCCCCTCGAGGCGCTGGTCGATGGTGCCGATCAGCAGCGGCGCCGTCGACGGGGACAGGACCAGCGCCGGGTGCGGATCGAAGGTGACGACGCTGGCGTGGGCGCCGCGTTCGTGGGCCCGACGCACGACCTCGGCGATGAGGGCCTGGTGGCCCCGGTGCAGTCCGTCGAACACCCCGAACGCCACGGCGCTCGGTCGCACCAGTTCGGTGTCGAAATGGCTGAGCCTCACGCGGCGTTCTCCGGGGTCAACACGATCTCGGGCTTCCAGAGTTCGCCGCGGCGTCGCAGGACGCCGACCAGCGCGCCGGTGACGTCGAAGGCGGCAATCTCCGCGAGCGCGAAGGACTCGTCCAACGCCACCCGCTGGCCCACGCGCATCTTGGCCACTTGGCTCGCGTCGAGGACCGTTCGCTCCAGGCCTTGGACGAGGTGCGACGGCGGCTCCAGCGCCGTCACCACGTCCGTGAGGGACGCCAATTGCGCCAGTGTGCGCGCATCGTCCACCTCGTGCGCACCGCTGGAGATACGTCGCAACGCTGTCAGATGCCCCACGGTGCCCATCTTCTCAGACAAGTCGCTGAGCAGGACACGGACGTACGTCCCGACCGAGCAGGTCACGTCGAAGCGCCACCGGTCGGGCACGTCGGTCGCCGCCAGCGCGAAACGCTCGATCACGATCTCGCGCGGTGCGCGTTCGACCTCGACACCCTCGCGGGCCAGTTCGTGTAGTCGTCGACCGCCCACCTTGAGCGCCGACACCATGGGGGGTACCTGGCTCTGGCGGCCGATCATCGTAGCCGCGAGGGCGTTGATCCGCGCCAGGTCGACGTCCGGCACGCCGGCCACCGCGGTCACCGTCCCGTCGGCGTCGAGCGAGTCGGTGGCCACCCCGAGGCGAACTTCACCGGTGTAGCGCTTCACCTGGTCCTGGGCGAAACGCAGCAATCGAGTCGAGGGCCCCACCGCGACCAGCAACAGACCCGTCGCCATCGGATCCAACGTCCCCGCGTGCCCGACGCGGCGCTCACCGAACAACTTGCGCACCTGCGCCACCACGTCATGGCTCGTGAGCCCGCCGTGCTTGTCGATCAGCAGCAGGCCACTACTCGTCGTCATGACGCTGTCGGCGCAGGACGTCCTCGACGGCGTTGCCGCTCGCGATGGCCGGATCGGCGACGAAGGTCAGTTTGGGCGTGCGCTTGAGCCGGGTCTGCGCGTTGACCGAACCCTGGATCTGCGCGCGGCGTTGCTCGAGCGCCGCCGCGCGCTCGTCGTCCAGCGAATCCAAGTACACCATCGCCTGGCGAAGGTCGGCCGTCGTCTCGACGCCCGTCACGGTCAAGAATCCCAACCGCTCATCGACGTCGCCCAAGCGCAGGATCTCCTCGGAGATGACCTCGCGAAGTATCTGGTTGACCCGTGCCGAACGCGGGTAGGGATGGTGACTCGAGGAATGGGCCATGGGTTAGGCCGTTCGCGGAATCTCGCGCTCTTCGAACGTCTCGATGATGTCGCCGTCCTTGAGGTCCTGGTAATCCGAGAGTCCGATGCCGCACTCGAAGCCCGACTGCACCTCTCGCGCGTCGTCCTTGAAACGGCGCAGGGAGGTGATCGAACCCTTCCAGATGATGGTGCCCTCGCGCAAGAATCGCACCTTGGAACCGCGGGTGATGACGCCCTCTCGAACGAAGCAACCGGCGATCGCGCCGATCTTGGGTACGCGGAAAACTTCGCGAACTTCGGCCTCCCCGGTGACCACTTCCTCGTAGACCGGTGAGAGCAAACCGAGCATCGCCGCCTCGATCTCCTCGATGAGTTTGTAGATGATCTCGTAAGTGCGGATCTCCACGCCCTCGGACTCGGCGAGTTCGCGACTACGCCGGTCGGGGCGCACGTTGAACCCGATGATGGTGGCGGTCGACGCCTTGGCCAATTGCACGTCGTTCTCGGTGATGCCCCCCACGCCACGGTGCACGATGACCAGCTTGACGTCGTCGCGTTCGAGCTTGCGCAACGATTCGGTGCACGCTTCGAGCGAGCCTTGCACGTCGGCCTTCAAGACGACGTTGAGCGTCGCTGTCTCACCGCGCTGGATCTGCTCGAAGAGGTCTTCGAGTCGCGCGCCCGACGCCGACGCCACCGGTTGGTGGCCGACCAAACGCACTCGTTGTGCCCGCGCCTCGGCGAGCGAGCGGGCGTTGCCCAGGTCCTGGGCGACGCGCATCTCGTCGCCCGCGAACGGCGGTTCCGAGAAGCCGAGGATCTGCACGGGTGTCGAGGGACCCGCGGACTTGATCTGCTTGCCCTGGTCGTTGATGAGAGCCTTCACCTTGCCGAAGGCCGCCCCGGCGACCACCGGGTCACCGACGCGCAACAGACCTGACTGCACCATTACGGTGGCCACGGGACCGCGCCCCACCTCGAGGTTCGCTTCGAGGACCGTCCCCGTCGCACGACCGGTGGGCCGTGCGGTGAGTTCGGCGAGCTCGGCCACGAGGAGCACCTGCTCGAGCAAGTCCTCGATGCCGAGTCCCTGCAAGGCGGATATCTCGACGGTGATGGTGTCGCCGCCCCACTTCTCGGGTACCAGACCGTGCTCACTCAACTGCTGCAGGACCCGATCAGGATTGGCGTCCTCCTTGTCAATCTTGTTGACCGCGACGATGATCGGCACGTCGGCGGCCTTGGCGTGATTGATGGCCTCCACCGTCTGGGGCATCACGCCGTCGTCGGCGGCCACCACCAAGATGACGATGTCGGTCACCTTGGCCCCACGCGCGCGCATGGCGGTGAAGGCCTCGTGACCCGGGGTGTCGAGGAACGCGATGGACTTGCCGTGCCACAGCACCTGGTAGGCACCGATGTGCTGGGTGATGCCACCGGCTTCTCCCGCCACCACATTGGTCTTGCGGATCCGGTCCAGCAATTTGGTCTTGCCGTGGTCGACGTGACCCATGACGGTCACCACCGGCGGACGCGTGGTGGTCGCGATGTCTTCGTCCATATCCTCTTCGTCGAAGAAACGCGCCAGGAGCGCCGCCTCTTGCTGCTCACCCGGGTCGACCAGCTTCACCGAGGCACCGACTTCCGCGGCGTAGAGCTCGATCATGTCGTCGCTGAGTCCCTGGACCGCGGTCACGATCTCTCCCTGGAGGAAGAGGAATCGGATGATGTCCGCCGCCGAACGGTTCAGCTTGGGGCCGACGTCCTTCGCGGTGGAACCGCGCTCGATGATGATGTCACCCTCGGGCACCGGTGCCGAACTCGGCTGCCAGGTCGTCATTTGGGTCGGCTCGAGCTCCTCGACGTTACGACGGCGACGTCGCGTGGTCTTACGCTGAGAACCGCGCGGTCCGCCCGATCCACGATTCGCGGGTCCACCGCGACCCGGTCCCGACGCGGGGGCGCCCGTCGTCGAACCCGGGCGCGCACCGAATCCGCCACCACCGGGACGAGACGGCCCACCCGTGCGTGCGGGCCCTCCGGTCGAGGGTCGCGCACTCATCGGGCGAGGCGAGCCAGTGCCGGGGCGACTCGAGGGCGCACCGCCGGGGCCACCCGGACGACGCATGCCCGGCGGGGGTGGGATCGGACGACCCGAGGGACTCATCGGGCGTCCGGGCGGCGGCGGGATTGGACGCCCACTCTGCGACAGCGGCGGGCGATTCGCCGCGGGGGCTTCGGCGCCGTCGCCGGTGGGTCGCTGCGTGGGTCGGATGGTGGTGGGTCCTTCGCTCGGCGTCACGCGCGGCGCGGGCGGCTTGGGCGCCACCGCGGGACGACTGCGAACGACGCGCGGCGCCTCCGCGGCGGGCGCGGGCGACTCCTCGACCACCGACGTCGTGGCGACCGCGGGTGCGGGCGTCGCGGGGACGTGCACCTCGGCCGGCTCGGCCGGCGTCGACTTAGCGGGACGGGCACCCTTGGCCCTGGTCGGCTCCTCGGGCGCCACTTCACGACGAAGGCCCTCATTGTCGACCTTGCGACGGATGCGGTCGGCCTGGGCGTCCTCAATGGAGGCGGACGGACTCGAGGCCCCAATGCCCAACGTCTGGGCGAGCGCGAGCAACTCCTTGCTCGTCAGACCAAGCTCTTTCGAGAGCTCGTGTACCCGGATCTTCTTCTGCGCCAAAACATTCCCTTGCTTCGTGTGCTCGCAGTCCGCAAGCACAATTCTCTATTCTTCCACAACTACAACAGTTTTCGAGCGCCGCACCATCTCGCTCAGCGCGACGGCGTCGTTTTCGTCGAGAGCGCACCTCAGGGCCCGCGACGCCCGCGCCGGATTGACCCCCGCCGCGCACTCACCCTCGCGGCACCACCAGACCCCGCGACCAGCGCCGTGACCGAGGTACCATCCCGTTCGCGGTGAACGACCCGCGCGCTGCAGATCGGTCCCTGGACGGCGTTGACGACACACCACGCAGGTCCTCACCGGGATTATGCGTCGTCCCCCGTGACATCGACCTCGAGCACTTCAGCCGACGTGCCGTCCTCGTCCATGACGATTTCGTCCACCACGCGGATCTCGTGCCCCTGGTCGTCGGCCACCACCTTCACCGTCTCTTCGATGAGCGTCACCCCGTCGGTGAACACCTCGGTCACGGGGTCGAGGTCGTGGGCGTGCTCGTCGTGCACCAGCGTCACGACTTCGTCGACCACGATCCCCTCCTCGGTCCAGACTTCCTCGACGACCTCGTCCTCGCCCTCGTTCTCGGAGCGAATGTCGATTCGCCAACCGGTGAGTCGCGCGGCGAGTCGGGCGTTCTGGCCCTCCTTGCCAATGGCCAGCGAGAGTTGCTGGTCGTGAACGATCACCGTCGCGATGCCCTCTTCGTCGTTGAGTTGGACCTCGCGCACGCGTGCCGGGGCCAGGGCGGCCTGGATGAACTCGATCGGGTCGTCGCTGTAGGGAACGACGTCGATTCGCTCGGAGCGAAGTTCGTTGGTGATATTGCGAACCCGTGAGCCTCGCGCCCCCACGCACGCGCCCACCGGATCGACCATCGTGTCGTTGGACGCCACCGCGATCTTGGAGCGGTGTCCGGGCTCTCGCGCCAGTGCCTTGATCTCGACGATGCCGTTGGCGATCTCGGGCACCTCGATCTCGAAGAGCTTGGCCACCAGTGCGGGATGGGTGCGACTGACCACGATCTGGGGTCCCTTGTTGGTCTTGCGCACCTCCACGATGTAGACCTTGACCCTCGCCCCGTGCTCGTAGCGTTCGAAGGCGATCTGCTCGGCCTGGGGCAGCAATGCCTCCACCCGACCCAGGTCGAGCAGGGTGTAACGGTTGTCGTTCTGCTGGACGGTGCCCGAGACGATGTCGCCCTCGCGATTGGCGAACTCTTCGTACATCTGGCGGCGCTGGATGTCGCGGATCAACTGCATGAGCACCTGTTTGGCGGTCTGGGCGGCGATGCGCCCGAAGTCCTCGGGCGTGGCGTCCCATTCGCGGGTGACGTTGCCGTCCAAGTCGAGTTCGAGTCCCCACACCTTGATCTCGCCGGTCTCGGGATTGATCTCGACTTCGGCGTCCTCGGCGGAATCGGGACGTCGCTTGTAGGCCGCCAATAAGGCGTTGGCCAAGGCAATCAGCAATTCCCCCTCGTCGATGTTCTGGTCACGCGCAATCTGTCCGAGGGCTTCTAAAAATTCGAAATTTGCCATGTCTTAGCCTTTCTTGCTCGTGGTTGTGGAGGGTTTTCCCCGCGAGGGCGACGGCTTGGCCTCGCCACCCCACTGAAACACCGTGCGTGCGCGTTCGATCGACTCGATCCGCACGTGGACTTCGCCGGCCGACTGGTCCTCGAGCATCACCGTGGTCGCCGTGACGTCGCGTAACGTCCCCTCCAGGCGCCGGGTCGGCTCGTCCGCGCGGCGCTCTCGAAGGGTGACCACCTCGCCCACGGCCGATCGAAAATGCTCCACGGTACGCAGCCGCCGCTCGAGTCCGGGACTCGACACGTCCAGCGTGAAACGACCGGGAATCGGGTCGTTCAGGTCCAACCACTCCGAGATTGCCCGGTTCGCCCTGGTCAATTCCTCTAAATCGACGCCGCCGGCGCGGTTCACCGTCACGTTCAAGGTCCCCTTGGTGAGCTCTAGGTCGTAAAGTTCAAGTCCCAGGTTGGATAAGAGCGAGCGCAATGGGGTCTCTAGTTCCATGCCTCTCCTCTCTATGCCACCAGTGTCGGGACAAAGAAAAAGCGCGGGCCCGAGGCCCGCGCTTAAACGAGTCCAAACGTCCTGAGCGGACTGTCGCGCTCAATTGTAGCAGTTGGGCCCTCCAGAGACAACCGTGTCCTCGAGGGGTCACCCTCCCCCTTGACGCCTCGTGACGAGGGTAAAGGTCTAATAGGACCGGGCGATGATGGCCATCAGGCCCGATTCACGCTCGTTCTCGGGCATGGTGCCGTCGGATCGCTGCAGGCAGCGAACGGTCATGGCCTCCGCCTTGAGGCGCGCCTCACCCTCCTCGCCCACCTCGTGCCACGCGACGCGCGCGAAACCGGTCTGGGCGGCCTCGATGGCCCGATCCAAGTCGGGCACCGTGATCGTGTGCGCATCGCGGAAGTCGCGGGCCGCGCGCCACATGTCGCCCTGGATGTCGTCGACCAGTGACTGCGCGAGGGCGGGCGCCTCGGCGACGGGCACCGCGGCCTTCTCGCCCGTGTCACGGCGCACGACGGTCACCAGACCCTGGACCAGGTCGCGAGGTCCCACCTCGATGCGCACGGGCACGCCCTTCACCTCCCAGTCCGTCACCCGTCGGCCGAAACTCCCGCGCTTGCCGTCGTCCACCAGTGCGCGCAGCCGCGCCGCGGTCAGTTCGCCGTGCAGGGCCTGGCAGGCCGTCAACACCGTCTCGTCCTCGCGCACGGCGATCACCACGACCTGCGTCGGCGCCAGCGCGGGCGGCACCACCAGTCCACGATCGTCGCCGTGCGCCATGATGAGCCCCCCCACCAGTCGCGTCGACGCGCCCCAGGAGGTGGTGTAGCACAATTGCGCCTGGCCCTCCTCGCTCTGGTAGAAGATGTCGAAGGCCCGAGCGAAGTTCTGGCCCAGTTCGTGCGAGGTGGCCATCTGCAATGCCTTGCCGTCGCGCATCATGCCCTCGCAGGTCATGGTGTTGGTGGCCCCGGCGAAACGCTCACTCGGCGGCTTGATACCCAAGAAGGTGGGGACGGCCAGGACCTTTTCCAAGAAGTCGTTGTAGACCTCCATATGGATCTTCATCGCGTAGTCCGACGCGTCACGCGCGCTCGCGTGGGCGGTGTGACCCTCCTGCCACAAGAACTCCGACGAACGCAGGAACAGTCGAGGACGTAACTCCCAGCGCACCACGTTGGCCCACTGATTCAACAGCAAGGGTAGATCACGATAACTCTGGATCCACTTGGCCATGAATTCGCCGATGACGGTCTCCGACGTCGGACGTACCACCACCGGCTCGGCGAGCTTCTCGCCGCCAGCGTGGGTCACCACCGCGAGTTCGGGGCTGAAGCCTTCGACGTGTTCGGCCTCCTTCGAGAGATAGCTCTCGGGGATGAAGAGGGGGAAATACGCGTTCTGCGCCCCGGCGAGTTTGATCCGCTCGTCGATAGCGGACTGGATCCGTTCCCAGATGGCGTAGCCGTAGGGGCGGATCACCATGGTGCCGCGCACGGGACCGTTGTCGGCCATCTCCGCCTTGGCCACCACGTCCTGGTACCACTGCGGGAAATCTTCGTTCTGGGGGGTCAAGACACTGGGACCGGCCACGTTTCTCCTCATCGACGTGGAACGAGCCTAGTGAATCGCCACGGGGCGCTGCGTTCAGTGCTCGTCGCGTCGGCGAATGCGCTCGATGATCTGCGTCGCGTTGTTCGCGTCGGCGCCCTTCGCGTCCAACAGGGCGGCCCGGTCGGCGGCCGCGGCGGCCGGCGCCGTCTCGTCGCGGGCGGCGAGGCGGGCCTCGATACCCTCCTTGGCGATCTTGCGGGCCTCGTCCACCAGCGCCTCGACCATCTCGTCTTCAGGGACCACCCGAATGATCTCACCTCGGATGAAGAGATGTCCCCGGTGCTTGCCCGCCGCGATGCCGAGGTCCGCGTGGCGGGCCTCTCCGGGTCCGTTGACCACGCAACCCATCACCGCCACCTGGATTGGGATGTCGAGTTCGGCGAGCGCCGCCTGCGCCTGGGTCGCCACAGCGATCACGTCCACCTCGGCGCGGCCACAACTGGGACAAGCGATGAGGTCGAGTCCCGATCGCTCGCGCAGGCCCAGAACTTCGAGCAACTGACGGCCCGCCTTCGCCTCCTCCACCGGATCGGCGGTCAGCGAATAGCGCAGGGTGTCGCCGATACCCTCGGCCAGCAGCGTCGCGATGCCCGCGGTCCCCTTGAGCAAGCCGCCGGGCAGCGGGCCCGCTTCGGTCACGCCGAGGTGCAGCGGATGGTCGAAGGTGTCAGCGGCCAGGCGGTACGCCGCGATCATCGTCGCGACCGACGACGCCTTGACCGAGATCTTGACGTCGTCAAAGCCGACCTCCTGGAAATAGGCGAGTTCGACGCGAGCCGACTCCACGAGGGCCTCGGGGGTCGCACCACCGAAACGCTCGTAGATGTCGGGGTGCAGGCTGCCGGCGTTCACGCCGATACGAATCGGCACTCCGCGATCGCGCGCCTCACTGGCGACCAGTCGGATCTCTTCGGGCTTGCGAAGGTTCCCCGGATTGAGACGCAGCCCGTGCACGCCCGCGTCCAGGGCCGCCAGTGCCATCTCCACGTGGAAATGGATGTCCGCGACGATCGGCACCGGTGAGCGCGGCACGATCTGGGCGAGCCCCTCGGCGGCGGCACGCTCGTTGCACGTGCACCGCACGATGTCCGCGCCGGCTCCGGCCAGGGCGTAGATCTGGGCGAGCGTGGCCTCGACGTCGGCGGTCTTGGTCGTCGTCATCGACTGGACGGAGATCGGCGCGTCACCTCCCACCTTCACCGAGCCAACGGCGATCTGACGCGTGAGGCGACGAGGGGACAAGGAACTGGCAGTGACATCCACCCCACCATTCTGCCGTGCGCGAGGACGCGCGTGATCACCTAATTGAAGGGATTGGTGATGGGGTAGACGATGTCCAAGTACAGGGTGAAGGCGAACAGCACGGCCAGCACCCCGACGAAGGCCACCACGATCGGGGTCAACTTGTTGATATCCGCGTGATACGGCGCCCCGCGTCGACCACGTTGACGGATCCGCTCGTAGGTCGCGACGGCCACGTAACCCCCGTCCAGGGGCAGCATCGGCAGCATGTTCATCACTCCGACGAAGACGTTGAGGGTGATCAAGATGTAGAGGAAGACCTGTAGGTTCGACTGCGCCGCCTGGTCCGCCAGACGCACCACGCCGACAATGGACACCGGGCGCGTCGTCTGAGACGTGGTCGACTTCGCCGCCGACGGCGTGACGACCTGGTGCAGGAGGTTGGCGAACTCCCCGGGCGAGAACACGTGGACCAGGGCGTGTGCGGCCTGGTCGACGGTGCGCGCCACCATGGTCACCGAAGCGGGAATCGCAGCGAGGTAACCCGAGCGCACCGTGGGATTGGTGAGTTGGATCCCCAGGAGGCCCACTGGTTGGGGACCGCTCACCTCGGGTTTGCCGTTCACCAGGACCCGTCGGCCGTCGATCGGGGTCGCGCGCAGCACCACGTCACGTCCCGCGCGACGAACCGTGAGGGAGATCTCATGACCGGCGTTGGCGTGGATGGTGGCGTCGAGGATCGCCATACCGTTGACCCGGTGTCCGTCGATGCTCACGATCTCGTCACCGATTCGTAGTCCGGCCAGCTGACCCGCCGTCTGGGCGTGGCCCTGCCAGTGCGTGAAACCGTCGATGCTCACCCGCTGGGCGTCGGCATGGCCGACGAACACCAGCGCCCCGTAGGCGAGCAGGAGCGCCATCACGACGTGCATCAATGAACCGGCGGATGCGAAGAGGACCTTGCGCGGGTACGACGCGGACCGGTAGGTCCGCTTCTCGTCGTCGGGTTCGATCTTGTCGTACCAGGTCATCCCGGGCACTTTGACGTAGCCACCCAGCAGGAGCGCCCGGATGCCGTAGCGGGTCTCACCGCGCGTCGTGGACCAGAGGACGGGTCCAAAACCGACGAAGAAATCGGTCACCTCCATCCCCGCGCGTTTGGCGGTGATGAAGTGACCGAACTCGTGCCCCATGACCATGGCGATCACCAGGAACAACACCAGGGGCAACGCCCATCCCCAGAGCCAGGTCATGGCGGCGATGACCACGACCGATCCCACCAACAACGTGTAGACCGAGGTGCGCGACGACTCGTTTTGCATCACTGGGGCAGGTTAGCGTGAGTGATTCGCCGCGCCATCGCGTCGTTCTCGACCACCGCGTCGAGGTCGACGAGGGGGTCATCGACGTAGTCATCCATGGTGCGCGACACCAGGTCCACGATGTCCGACCACCCGATGCGCTCCTCGAGGAACGCGTCGACGCACACCTCGTTGGCCGCCGACAACCACGCCGCCGCCGCGCCGCCGCGCCGCGCCGCGGCGTAGGCCAGGTCCAGTGCCGGAAAGGCGTCGCGGTCCGGCGGTTCGAAATCGAGCCGCAGCGACGTCGTGAAGTCGAGTCGTCCCCAGTGATGGGCCATTCGCTCCGGGGCCCCCAGGCAGTAAGCGATGGCCAGGCGCATGTCGGGTCGCGACAGCTGGGCCAGCACCGCGCCGTCGACGTACTCGACCATCGAATGGACGATGGACTGTGGGTGCACGACGACGTCGATGCGCTCGACCTCGATCCCGAAGAGGGCGGAGGCCTCGAGCACCTCGAGCCCCTTGTTCATGAGGGTCGACGAGTCGATGGTGATCTTGGGCCCCATGCGCCACGTGGGGTGGGCCAACGCGTCGCGTTTGCTCGCGCGCGACAGTTGGGTGCGACTCCAGCCGCGAAACGGCCCCCCCGACGCGGTGAGGAGCAGGCGCGACACGTCGGGGTGCCCCACGTCGCTCGATCCCGCCAGACATTGATGGATGGCGCAGTGCTCGGAGTCGACGGGCAGGATTTGCGCACCCGGCGTGGCGCGGGCGTGGGCCACCACCGGGGCGGCGGCGATGAGTGACTCCTTGTTGGCCAGCGCCAGGCGCGCCCCGGCCTCGAGCGTCGCGAGGGTGACCGGCAGTCCGGCAAAACCCATGACGGCGTTGACGACCACGTCGACGTCCGCGCAGAGCTCCCGTAACCCCCGCTCGCCCACGACGACGTCCACGTCGTTGGCCACCAGTGCCGTGAGGCGTCGCCGGTCGCCGTCCTCGTTCACGCCCACCCGACGGACGCCAAACTCGTTGACCAGGGCCGCGAGTTCCTCGATCCGCCGACCTGCGGACAGTGCCACGAGTTCGAAGCGATCGGGCTCGCGTCGTAGGACCTCGATGGTCTGGGTGCCGATCGAACCCGTCGCCCCCATGAGCGCGACGCGCGTGCGTGAGACACCCATGGCTAGCTCAACGACAGCAGGTGCGTCATGAAGTACATGGTGGGCAGGGCAAACAGGAGTCCGTCCACGCGGTCCAGCATCCCTCCGTGGCCCGGCAGCAGGTGTCCGAGGTCCTTCACACCCAACGTGCGCTTGAACATCGACTCGAACAAGTCACCCATCGGCACGACGACGCACAAGGCCAGTGCGCACTCCAGGCCGTGCGACATCGTCCACGGATGGATCCTCGGCAGGATGAGGGCGCCCGCCAGCAACGTCAAGATGGTGCCGCCGATCGTGCCCTCGATCGTCTTGTTGGGCGACAGTCGTGTGTTGAGTGGGCGTTTGCCCACCCAACGTCCGATGAAGAGTGCGCCGGTGTCATTGGCCACCGTCAAGATGATCGCGCCCAGAAGGTAGGCCAGCCCGTGGCGGTGAGTGAACGTGTGTGGCGAGGCCATCAGCAGCGCGAAGGATCCCAGGACGCCGACCCAGGCGAACACGAAGATCGTCGCGCCCACGCCGTCAACGACGTCGATCATCTTCTCCGCGTTGAGGTACCAGACGAAGGAGAACATCACCAATAGTGCGGTCACCACCGCGGTCGCACCGAGTCCCTTGTCGTACACGGCGACGCACAGTGTCACCACCGCCACGAGTCCGAGGATGGTCGCGGGATGCGCACCCACCGCGCGAAAGCCCGCGAAGGCCTCGCCCGCGGCCAGCGTCAACGCCGCGACGACCAGTACCGTCACCGCGATGGGACCCAGGTAGAAGATCACGAGCACCACCGCGGCGAGAAGGACCCCGGTGAGCGTGGCGACCGACACGCTGCGCGTCGAGCCCTTTCGCACGGCGCGACCCGACAAGGGGTCTTCGCGCAGTGTGCGCCGCGTACGGTGCGCTCGCGTCAGGGCGGGTCGCGGCGACGCGTCCAGGATCTCCTCATCGGTGACCGTCGACTCGGGGGTGAACTCCCAGGGACGCAGGTCCTCCTCGGTCTTGTCCACGGCCAGGAGCGACGCGTCGAACTGCTCCTCGTGCGCCACCCAGTCAGCCTCACCCTCGCGCCAAGCGGGCGCGGGAATGGCGGCCCACGGGTCCACCGCGTCGGCGCTCTCTCGCGCGACCACGATCGGTACCTGACCCGTCGGGGCGTCGGTCCAGTGGGGCAGGAGCGTCTCGGGGTCGATCAGTGGGGCCACGTCGCCCGCCGCGCCGACCACGTCGGCCCCGGTGATCGTGACGCGCGGGTCGCTGGAGCTCACCACCGGGACCTCACCGGTGGGCACGTCAACCAGGGCGTCGTCGTCAGACTTCAAGTAGCTCCTGCT
The DNA here is from genome assembly GCA_019352075.1 of Acidobacteriota bacterium. Classification (GTDB taxonomy): domain Bacteria; phylum Actinomycetota; class Acidimicrobiia; order Acidimicrobiales; family RAAP-2; genus RAAP-2. The sequence goes on from JABBOA010000002.1 coordinate 19,884, forward strand.
CCTTGTGCGAGAGGAGGCCGTCCACGACCGCCACCTCGTCCTGGGTCATCTTGTCCAGCACCTTCTCCAAGTGTTCGAGGTCGTCCTGGGACAGCCCCTGGTCCTTCTCGAGGTTCTCGAGCTCCTGGCGCGCATGACGACGCACGCCGCGCAAGGCCACCTTGCCCTCTTCCGCCTTGGTCCGGACGATCTTGACGAAGGACTTGCGCCGCTCCTCGGTGAGCGCGGGGAAGGCGAGGCGGATGACAACGCCGTCGTTGGAGGGATTGAGCCCGAGATCGGCGTTCGTGATGGCCTTTTCGATCATCGCCATCGCGCCCTTGTCGAACGGCGACACCACGAGCAGTCGAGGCTCGGGCACCGAGAAGTTCGCCAGTTGCTTCAGCGGCGTCTCGGCACCGTAGTAGTCCACCAGGAGGTTCTCCACCAGGGCGGAGGACGCGCGCCCCGTGCGTACGTTGGCGAATTCGATCCTCACGTGCTCGATGGCCTTGGCCATCCGCTCGCGCGCATCGTCCATCACCAGATCGACCATTTCGTTGTCCATTAGTTCACCAGCGTACCGACCGCGTCACCCTTGAGGGCGCGGTCGAGATTTCCTCGGGCCATGAGGTCAAAGACCCGAATAGGTATTGCGTTGTCCTTGCAGAAGGTGATGGCGGTCATGTCCATGACGCGTAGGTCCCGGGCGATCACGTCGTCGAAGAGGACCTCGTCGAACCTGACGGCCGCCGCGTTCTTGCGCGGATCCTCGCTGTAGACGCCATCCACCCCTCCGTGGGTTCCCTTGAGAACCATATCGGCCTCAATCTCGGCGGCGCGCTGTACCGCGGCGGTGTCAGTCGTGAAGTAGGGATTGCCCATGCCCGCCGCGAAGATGACGACGCGACCCTTCTCGAGGTGGCGGACCGCCCGACGGCGAATGTAGGGTTCGGCCACCTGATCCATGCCAATCGCCGACATCACACGGGTGGCGCACCCGTGCGACTCGATCGCGTCCTGCAGCGCGAGGGCGTTGATCACCGTCCCGAGCATGCCCATGATGTCGGAGTTCGCCCGGTTCATTCCGGCCATCGCTCCCGTCGCGCCGCGCCAGATGTTGCCACCACCCACGACGACCGCGAGTTCGAGGCCCCCGCGAGCCATCGCGTCAGCGATGACGGTCGCGAGGAAATCCACGGTGCTCGCGTCGATGGTCTCGTCGCTGGCCGATGAGGCGAGCGCCTCACCCGACAGTTTCAAGACCACGCGACTCACGGACTACTCCCCGATGACGACTTGGGCGTAGGCGGTGATCGTCGCGCCACCGAGTAACTGGGTGATGGTCTGCTTCTCGTCCTTGACGTAACTCTGTTCGAGCAACACGCGCTCCTTGAACCAACCGTTCAGTCGGCCCTCGATGATCTTGTCCAAGGCGGCGGCGGGCTTGCCCTCATTGAGGGAGATCTCCTCGATCGTCTTGCGCTCAGCCTCGATCTCCTCGGCGGGCACGTCGTCACGCGAAAGGTACTGGGGTTTGGCGAAGGCGATGTGGACGGCGATCTCGTGCGCCAGTTCGTCCGAGCCCCCCTTGACCACGATGGCGACGGCGTTGACGCCGCGACCAGCCTGCGTGTGGTTGTAGGTATCCACTACTTCACCCTCACCCGCGACCAGGCGGTAGACGCGTCCGACCGAGATGTTCTCCTTCAACGTCGTGAGCATCGTCTCGATGTTCTCCTCGAAGTGCGCCACTGCAGCTTCGCCCTCGTCGCACACGCGCACGGCGATGTCGTCCACCAGTGAGGTGAATTCATCGGATTTGGCGACGAAGTCGGTCTCGCAACGCATTTCGACGATGGCCGCCAGGTTGCCGTTGCGCACGACCGCTACGGCGCCCTCGCCGGCCTCACGATCGGCACGCTTGGCCGCCGAGGCCTTGCCCTGGACGCGCAACCACTGCACGGCGTCCTGCACGTTGCCCTCGTTCGCTTCGAGCGCCTTCTTGGCGTCCATCAGGCCGACGCCCGTGGTCTTGCGAAGCGACATGATGTCCTTGGGGTTTGCGGTGTATGACACCTTGACTTCTCCTCTTGTAGTCGAGCGTTGATTAAGCGGTGGCCACGACGACGGCGTCCGCGACCGGGGCGTCCGCGACCGGGGCGGTGGACGCCGCGGCGGCCTTCAGGGCGGCGGGGCGATTGTGACGGATGAAACGACCTTCGGTCACCGCGTCGGCGATCAGTCGGCACAACAACGCCCCGGAGCGGATCGCGTCGTCGTTACCCGGAATCACGTAGTCGATCACGTCGGGGTCGCAGTTGGTGTCGACCACGGCCACCACGGGCAAGCCCAACTTGCGCGCCTCGGTGACGGCGATGTGCTCCTTCTTCGTGTCGATGACGAAGATCGCGTCGGGGACACGGTCGAGATTGGCGATACCCGACAAGTTGCGGTCCAACTTCTCGAGCTCGCGGCTGTGGCGTAGCGCCTCGCGCTTGGGCATGCCTTCGAAGTCACCGGCCTTTTGCATCGCGCGCAGTTCCATCATGCGCTTCACGCGACCGGCCACGGTGGAGAAGTTCGTGAGCATGCCGCCCAGCCAGCGCTGATTGACGAAAGGCATGCCACAGGCGTTCGCGTAGTCCTCAATGGGACCTTGGGTCTGCTTCTTCGTTCCGACGAAGAGGACGACGCCGCCCTCGGCGACGAGGTCACGGACGTAGGCGTAACTCTGCTCGATGCCCGCCAGGGTCTTTCTCAGGTCGATGAGGTAGATACCGTTGCGCTCACCGAGAATGAAGCGGCGCATCTTGGGGTTCCAACGACGGGTCTGGTGCCCGAAGTGCACACCCGAGTCAAGCAATTCCTGCAAAGTGACGAGAGCCACGAATATTTCCTTCCGTTCGGTTGATCAACCCCGTGGTGCACTCCGAGGAGCGACCGTACGAAACCACGTGGTGTGTCTGCGCCCTCCCACTCTGGGAGAGCCAAATCAGCCTAGTCGAACCAGCCGGTCGTCGACGATGGGCGATGGCGACACCGGTGACGACCGTCGCGCGTGGTCAGCCCCTCGGGTGGGTGTCGCGATGAATCTTCTGGAGTCGCGACTTCGAGACGTGGGTGTAGAGCTGAGTGGTGGTGAGGCTCTCGTGGCCGAGCAACTCCTGAACCACTCGCAGATCGGCGCCCCCCTCGAGCAGGTGAGTGGCGTAGGTGTGGCGAAGCGCGTGGGGGTGCACGTGACCCGACGCCAGTCGCCGATCGAGGATCCGACGAACGTCGCGCACCCCCAAGCGCCCGCCCCGGCGATTGAGGAACAGTGCGTCGCTCGGCGAGTCCGGTGTCGCCATCTGCGCACGGCATTCGCGCCATCTCTCGATGGCCTCCCAACCGACCCGGTGCAACGGCACCATTCGTTCCTTGCGGCCTTTGCCCAGGACCCTGAGCACCCCTCGGCGGTCGTCGAGTCGCTCGAGGTCGAGGCCACAGAGTTCGCTGACGCGCAGTCCCGCGCCGTAGAGAATCTCGCACACCGCCCGGTCGCGACGGGCCCAGGGGTCGTCGCCCCATTCCTCGTCGAGCAGTACGTCGAGTTGGCGCCGCCCGACGATTTCGGGCAGGCGCGACCCGGGGCGCGGCGCCGACATCCGGGTCGCCGGATCGGTCACGACGAATCCTCGTTGTACGGTCCAGGCGAAGTAACGACGCAACGCGGCGCGCCGACGGGCGATGGACGCGCGCCCGTCGCCACTCATGTTCATCGTGGCCAGGTAGTCGCGCAACGTGCGCCGCGTGACCTCGCGGGGGTCGAGAACGCCGTGTTCGCCGGCCCACGCGACGAATCGCACGAGGTCGCCGCGGTACGCGCGTATCGTGTCGGGCGATCGGTCCAGAGCACGCAACGTCGCCGCGAACTCGTCCAGGTGCCACGCTCGAGACTGGTCGGCGACAGCGCTATCGCGGCTCACGTTTCCTAGGCTAGTGAGCCCCGGTGGCCAACGAAGCCCACTCACTAGAGTGGGGTCGACGACAAGGAGGGCGTGTGTCACGGATCTTGATTGTTGAGGATGACGAGCACATTCGCACCGCGTTGCGCCTGATGTTCCGCGGTGAGGGTTACGACGTGGACGATGCCTCTAACGGGGAGGACGGGGTCGCCCTCTTCGAGAAGCGCAACGCCGACGTCGCCATCGTCGATATCATGTTGCCCGGAATGTCGGGATTCGACACCTGCGTCGCCCTGCGCAGCCGCTCCGACATTCCGATCGTGATCGTCTCGGCGCGTGACGACACCTCCGACGTCGTCAAGGGCCTCGAATCGGGCGCCGACGACTACGTGACGAAGCCCTTCGTGCCGCTGGAGCTCCTCGCGCGCGTACGCGCCCACCTGCGGCGTCGACCCGACGCGGCGGCTCGGGCCTTTCACATCGGCGAATTGCACGTCATACCCGACGAGGGTGTCGTGCGTCACGCCGACGGCACCGAATTGCACCTGACGTCGACCGAGTTTCGCCTGCTGGTGGATCTGGCGAAGGTGAACGGCAAGGTTCTCTCACGCGAGGACCTTCTCGAACGGGTGTGGGGCTACGACTACTTCGGCGATAGTCGACTCGTCGATGTGCACGTGCGTCGCCTGCGGATGAAGATAGAGCCCGATCCCGCGGTTCCGGTGCACCTATTGACCGTGCGGGGTGCGGGGTACAAGCTGGTGCTGTAGTGCGCCATCGGAGCCTGCGACTGCGCCTGGTCTTGATCTTTGGCTTGGGCACGCTCCTGATGAGTTCACTCTTGGGCACCCTGACCTTCTTCGGCGTCCGTGACGTGCTGATCTCCCAACAGCAACAGACCGACCTCCAACAGAGTTACGTCAACGCGGCGCTGATCCGCAACACCATCTACACCGCACCCTTGACCCTCAACAACGAACTCAATTCGATCCAGCAGTCGGCGAACTCCACTTTGATTCTGCGTATCGCGGGTCAGTGGCAGACTCTCAGCTCACTGGTGCCCACCGCCGACATCTCGACCGCGTCGATTCGCGCCGTCAACGAGGGCCACGTCACGACCGAGACCCGCATGATCCTGTCGCAACTCAACTTCGTGGTGGGCATCCCCATGCCCGCGGTGCAGACCCAGGTCTTCGAAGTCTGGCAGCTCAACGGACTCGAACACAACATGCGCGTACTCCTGCTGGTCATCGGGTCGGCGGCACTGTTCACGACCGTGCTGGGCGCGTCGGGCGGCATCTGGGTCTCGCGGCGCACCTTGCGCCCCCTCGTGGTGGTCTCAGACGCCGCGGCGCGCATCGCCGGGGGCGACTTCGCCACCCGACTGCCGACCACGCACGCCGGCTCCGAGGTCGAGCAGCTGACCGAGTCCTTCAACACCATGGTGAACCAACTCGTGACGAAGCTCGAACGCGACGCACGATTCGCGAGCGACGTGAGCCACGAACTGCGCTCACCCCTCACGGCATTGGCGATGTCGGCCTCGATCCTCGAGCAACACCGCGAGGAGCTGGACCCGGCCGCTCAGCAAAGCCTCTCGTTACTCAGTGCGGAGATCCAAGTCTTCCAGGGACTCATCGAGGACCTCATCGAACTCTCGCGCTCGGACGCGGGCGCTGATTCACTTCGTCTCGAAGTCATCTCCCTCGAGGAGCTCACGCGTCAGGCCGTCCGTTCGGTCACGCGCCGACTAGGGGGCGCCGAGCCACCCGTCGAAGTCGACCCCCGACTCCACGACGCGCGCGTCCTGGTGGATCGACGACGCTTCGAGCGCATCATCGCCAACCTGATGGACAATGCGCAGCACTACGCGGGCGGCGTCATCGCGCTACGCCTCGTGGCGCGCGGTTCGCACGTGGAGCTCAACGTCGACGACGCGGGCCCCGGCATCACCGAGACCGACCAGGAACACGTCTTCGAGCGGTTCTACCGCGGACGCGCGGCCCACGACCGCAGCGTGGTGCGGGGCACCGGACTCGGTCTGGCGCTGGTGCGCGAACACGTCAAGTCGCTCGACGGCGAGATCCGCGCCACCACCAGTCCCGAGGGCGGAGCGCGATTCCAAATCGACTTGCCACTGGTGCAAGAACCCTCATGACCTCGCTGCGTCGCGCCTTCGTCATCGTCTGCTGCGCACTGTGTTTGAGCAGTTGCACGTTGGTGTCGACGTCGTCGTCGCCGTCGCTGATCGGTGCGGCCGCGGTGCCGCTGGGTCTGCTCCAGCCCACGATTCCCTTCACCGACTACGCCCAGGTCCGGTGGGTCACGCGCAGCATCTTCCTCATCGACCGCGCCGAGCACATCGTCGCGGTCGCGCGCCTGATGACGGCACCTGCGAGTCTCTTCGCCCTGCTCTACTACGAGACCCAGGGCCCCGACCCCATCGAACTGGCCAACGGCATCACCACCCAGGTCCCCACCACCATGGTCGTGAATCAGGCCACCATCCACGACGGCGTGGCCCTCATCGACGTGAGCAAAGCTCTCACGCAGATATCCCTCGACGCCCAGCGCGTCGCGGTCGGTCAATTGGTCTTCGCCGCGGCGTCCATGGGGGCCACGCGGGGGATCCGGATCTCGATCAATCAGTCCCCCTACACCCTCAAACTCCCCACGGGAGCGCTCGCCACGCTCATCACCCCCGCCGACGTGGCCTACCTGAAGAAGGGTTAGCGCTGGTGCGCCGGGCGAAAAACCGGGGCCGCGCTCCAGAGGTGTTCGAGGTCGTAGTACTCGCGCGTCTCCAGGTCGAAGACGTGAACGATCACGTCGCCGTAATCGAGGGCGATCCACTGCGCGGTGGTCCAACCCTCCACGCGCGTGGGTTTGAGGTCCAACGCCAGTTCCACCCGGCGCTCCACCTCCTCGGCGATCGCCCGCACCTGGCGGTCGTTGCGCCCGGCAGCGATGATGAGGGCGTCGAAGGAGTCGACGAACTCACGAAGGTCCAACACCACGGTATCGATGCTGAGTTTCTCATCGGCGCCCTCGATCGCCGCGTCGATCAGCGCAGCGACGAAACGATCCTGCGGGCCGTGAAGGGAACCCGCCCCGGCGATGATCTCGCTCAGTGGCCCACTCCCAGAACGATGAGCGCCACCACGAAGGGGATGCTCACGGCCACGATGCCCGCCACCGCGTGACGCTGGCGAAGTCGGCGTGCGTCGCGTCGGGTGCGCGGTGCGCGCTCGTACACCGCTAGCGGTGCCGATGACGCGTCTGAGATGTCGAATGCGCGAACCGCCATTGCGCCCTACTTTACTCCCTGGCGCCCTGAAAGATGGCGATGACCGGTTCGGGCATGAACAATCGCAGCGCCGCCAGGTCGAGGGGGGTCTCACGCAGGAAAGTGCTGGAAAGGTCCACGGGGGTCATGGCGATTTCGTAACAATCCCAACCCGCTGGCGCCGTCAACAGGGCACCCGGACGTGGAATCACCCCCACCGCCACGAGATGGCGCAACTCCTCGGCCCGGTGCCACGAGGGCAACTGGGGCGCGAGGTCCGCGCCGATCAGGACGTCCACGTCGTCAGCCTCCTGGAGCAGTTCCACGACGGTGTCGATCGTGTAGGAGGGTCCGGGTCGGTTGATCTCGCGGTCACTCACGCGCACCAGAGCCAGGTGATCGAATGCCGCGCGGGCCATGGCGAGGCGCAGCGGCGCCGCGTGCACCGGTCCCAGCGCGCTCTTATGGTACGGATCGCCGGCGACGGTCACTTCGATCGCGTCGAAGCGACCGGTGGCCGCCACCGCGGTGAGGGCCGCCACGTGACCGTTGTGGGGCGGATCGAACGTGCCACCGAAGAGACCGACGCGACGGAGAGGCACCCCGTCAGCCTACCCGGGCCAATTGCTCGTTCTCCGAAGAAACCTCTAGCCTTGGGTGATGGCCCCCATCACGTCATGGAACCCCACCAGTTGGCGAGAGCGCGTTGCGGCGCAGAGCCCCCAGTGGCCCGACCCCCAACACCTCGCGCGCGTCGAGAAGCAGCTCGCGGCCCAGCCACCGCTCGTGTTCGCCGGCGAGGCGCGGCGCCTGACCCACCAGCTCGGCCAGGCCGCGCGGGGTGACGCCTTCTTGCTGCAGGCCGGTGATTGCGCGGAGTCCTTCGCCGACGCCTCGGCCGACGCCATCCGCGACAAGTTGAAGGTCATCTTGCAGATGGCGGTGGCGTTGACGTACGCCGCGGGCGTGCCGGTCATCAAGGTCGGTCGGATCGCCGGTCAGTTCGCGAAGCCGCGTTCGGATCACTACGAGGAACGCGACGGCGTGCGCCTCGACGCTTTCCGCGGACACATCGTCAACCACGAGGACTTCACCGAGGAGGCCCGTCGCCCGAACCCCGATCGCCTGCTCGACGCGTACCACCAGAGCGTCGCCACCCTCAATCTGCTGCGCGCTTTCACGACGGGGGGCTTCGCCTCCTTGACGCGGGTGCACGCGTGGAATCAACAGTTCGTCACGAATTCCCCCGAGGGCAAGCGCTACGAGGTCCTGGCCGACGACATCGACCGCGCCCTCGCCTTCATGCGCGCCTGCGGGGTCAATCTCGACGGCGACCACGAACTCTCCAGCGTGGACTTCTACACCAGTCACGAGGCGCTGATCCTGCCCTACGAACAGGCGCTCACGCGCCAGGACTCCTTGACGGGTGACTGGTACGACTGCTCCGCGCACATGCTCTGGATCGGGGACCGGACCCGACAGGTGGACGGCGCCCACGTGGAGTTCCTGCGAGGGGTGGCCAATCCCATTGGGCTCAAGGTCGGTCCCAGTACCAGCGTCGAGGACCTCAAGGTCCTCCACGGCCTCTTGAACCCCGACAACGTGCCCGGCCGGCTCACCCTGATCTCGCGGATGGGCCGCGACAAGGTCACCGAGCGGCTACCGGCCCTGGTGGAGTCGATGACGGCCGAGGGGGCGCAGGTGTTGTGGACGTGCGACCCGATGCACGGCAACACCTTCAAGGCTCGCGGTGGCCATAAGACCCGCCACTTCGACGACGTCCTCACCGAGGTGGCGCAGTTCTTCGCGGTACACCAGTCACTGGGCACGTGGCCCTCGGGGCTACACATCGAGTTGACCGGCGACAACGTCACCGAATGCCTGGGCGGTGGCAACCAGTTGGACGAATCGGACCTCGACACCAATTACACGTCGATCTGCGACCCCCGTCTCAATGCGTCGCAGAGCCTCGACATGGCGTTTCACGTCAGTGAATTCCTTCAGCGCGCCGTCACCGCCCGCGGTGCTCGGTCGTTGTAGCGCAGCAGTCGGACCTCACCGCGATCGATCTCGATCTCGGTGAGCGAGCAGTGCTCGGTGCGTAGGCGCAGTCGCGCGTGCGCGGGGGCGCCCATCGCGAGCTTGATCGCTTGTTCGATGACGCCACCATGGACGAACAGCAGGACCAGCCCTTCCCCGTGGCGCTCCCCCAAGCGAAGGAACGCGCTCACGCAACGCTCGTAGAAACCGGTCCAGGACTCCCCCTGGGGAGCGAACGGCGTCGTCGGGTCGACGTCCCAGTCGGGGCCGCCGAAGTTGGCGATCATTTCCTCCCACGTCATCGCGTCGGCGAGGCCCGGATGGAGTTCACACAGGTCACAGTCCTCCTCGACGTCGCACCCGAGCGTGCGCGTCACGATCGCCGCGGTCTCCTTGGCGCGCGCCAGGACCGAGGAATACACCGCCACCGCTTCGTCGAACTCGTGCGTACGCTCCACCCGGTGCGCCAGCGCCCGGGCCTGGTCGCGTCCCCGTTCGGTCAAGCCGGTGCAACCGCGCGGCCCACCGACGACCCCCGCGACGTTGCAGCCGGCCTCGCCGTGGCGCACCAGGAGCAGTCGGGTGCCTCGCGGCTCTTCGCCGCTGGTGCGAAATCCCTGCGGTGGCTCCTTCGACATCAGCTCAGCCCTCCGACGAACGTCTCGAGTTGACGCAGTGTGCGACACTCCACGACGTCGTCGCAGTGCGCCGCGTAGAGGGCCAGAACCGAGTCACCACTGTTCCAGTAGCTGCGGGGCTCGGGATTGAGCCAGTACAGCGCCTTGACCCGCGAGCGAATGTCGGCGAGCACGGGGGCCTGGGCGGGGTGGTAGTTGTTGCGTGCGTCGCCCAGAATCAGCACCGTGCTGCGTCGAGTGAGTTCCGGTGCGTAGCGCTGCGCGAAGATCCCGAGTGCGCGACCGTAGTCGCTATGACCGTCCACTGCCACCACATTGGCCTCCGCTCCGATGCGCTCCACGGCACGCGCTGGATCCTGCGACTCGGCGAAGAGGTGCGTGACTTCGTCGAGGCCGTCGACGAAGACGAAGCTTCGCACCTGGGAGAACTGACTGGCGATGGCGTGCACCAAGTGCAGGGTGAACCGCGCGAAGGACGCCACCGACCCCGACACGTCGGCGATGACCACGATCTCGGGCTTGGCGGGTCGCGGCGGCTTGAAACGCACGTCGATGGGAACGCCCCCGGTCGATAGGGAACTGCGCACCGTGTGACGCAGGTCGATCGGCCCGCGGTGGCGACGGCGACGACGGCGCGCCAGGCGAACCGCCAACTTTCGGCTGAGCGGCCGCAGGGCGCGTTCGAGTTGCGCCATCTCCTCGCGATTGGCGTGCATCACGTCGACGTCCTCGGGCAACGTCTCGCGCACCGACTCGGCCATCGCCTCGGCGCCGCGGTCCTGCACGAGGCGCTCGCGAATCTCAGTCTCCACCATGGCCGTGAACCCCTCGATCCGCTGGTGGGCGTCGTCGCGGGCGAGTCGCTCCTCGAGGGCGTCGGATTCGTCACCGAGGCTCATTCCCATCAAACGTTGCTCGAGCGCCTCGAGATCGAGTTGGCGCATCGTGCGGTAGAGGTAGTAGGCGCCGCCCACGGGTCGACCGGGCTCGATGCCGGCGAAGCGCGCGACGGCCTCGGCGGCACCCTGACGCAGGGCGCGAAGATCGTTCTGGCGCAGAGCCTGCAGCAATTGCTCGGTCAATTGGGCCGTCGAGCGCGCCGGCGCGTCCGGCGCGTCCGGCGCGGACCCGTCGCGGCCCGCGACGCCGTCGGGCGCGTCGGCCTCGATCTCGAGGCGGCGATTGGCGAAGAAGACCTCGTAGGCGGTGTCGAAGGCGCTGAGGTGGTCGCTGCTCTTGACGAGCGTCGCACACAGGGCGGCGCGGAACAGTGTTCGATCCGCGACGTCGATCGACTCGAGGGCGCGCGCCGCGTCCACCGTCTCGCTCAACGACACGGGCAGTCCCACCGTGCGCAATTCACCGATGAAGGAGCTGAGGAGGTCGAGCACGCGTCAGGACACACGCCCGAGAATCTCGCGGGTCGCCTTCTCGATGTCCGACTGGTACTTGAGCAGGATGTGCAGAGTCTCGGCCACCAGTTCCTCGCCCAACTCGTCGCGACCCAGTATCACGAGTGTTCGAGCCCAGTCCAGGGTCTCCGACACCGACGGCGCCTTCTTGAGATCCATCAGTCGCAACGTCCGCACGACCTGGGCGATCTGCTCGGCGAGCGCCGTGGCGATACCGGGGACGCGCGAGACGATGATGTCGCGCTCACGCTCCACGTCGGGATAGCCCACGTGCAGGTACAGACAACGTCGCTTGAGCGCCTCGGAGAGCTCACGGGTGTTGTTCGAGGTCAAGAACACCATGGGAATCTGGCGAGCCCTCATGGTGCCGAGCTCGGGGATCGACACTTGGTACTCCGAGAGGACCTCGAGTAGCAGGGCCTCGGTCTCGAGTTCGACCCGGTCGACCTCGTCGATCAGCAAGACCACCGGTTCGGTCGCGGTGATCGCCTCCAGGAGCGGTCGCGTGAGCAAGAACTCCTCGGCGAAGATATCCTCTTCGAGTTCGGACCAGACCTCCGCCGACCCCTCTGGTCGTCCGGCCTGGATCCGCAGTAGCTGCTTGCGGTAGTTCCATTCGTAGAGCGCCTTGGTCTCGTCGAGCCCCTCGTAGCACTGCAGCCGGATGAGCCGGGCGCCGAGGGCCTCGGCGACGGCCGTGGCGAGCGCGGTCTTGCCCGTGCCCGCGGGCCCCTCCACCAGCACCGGCTTGGCGAGCCGATCGGCCAGGAACGTCACCGAGGAGATCGCGTCGGAACTCAGGTAGTCGTGTTCGGCCAGACGAGTGCGCAACTCGTCGGGCGACGAGAATCGTACGGGCGCGACCTCGAGACCGAGTCGCTGAGCCAACTCCTCGCGGGGGTCGAGCGCGCTCAACGGACGTGTCCCTCGCCGCGCACGACCCACTTGAGACAGGTCAACTCGCGAAGGCCCATCGGCCCGCGCGCGTGGAGTTTCTGGGTCGAGATGCCCACCTCTCCCCCGAGGCCCAATTCACCACCGTCGACGAATCGCGTCGACGCGTTGACCACGACGGCGGCCGCGTCGACGCGGCGCACCCACGCCTCCGCACTCACCCGGTCGTTCGTCACGATCGCTTCGGAGTGGCCCGTGCCGTAGCGTGCGACGTGGTCGATGGCCTCATCGAGCGTCGCCACGACCTTGACGGCCAGGATCAGATCGAGGAACTCGCGCTCGTAGTCCTCCTCACGGGCCACGAGGGTGCCGGGCAGCACGGCCAGCGTCGCCGGGTCGCCGCGTAACTCCACCTCGGGGATGGCTCGCGCCAAGGCGACGAGGAAGTCATCGGCCAGGGCCCGATGCACCAGCACCGTCTCGGCGGCGTTGCACACGCCGGGTCGCGACGTCTTGGAGTTGGCCACGATGCTCACCGCCATCTCGACGTCGGCGCTCTCGTCGACGTAGACGTGGCAGTTGCCGTCCCCATCGAGGACGAAAGGCACGCGGGCGTGCTCGCGCATGGCCGCGATGAGACTCGGCCCACCTCGCGGGATCAGGCAATCGAGGGTGTCGGTCATTTGCATGAAGTCGACCGCCGTTCGGTGCGAGGAGTCCTGCACCAGTGCCACCGCGTCCGCCGGCAGGCCCTCGCTCACCAGCGCATCACGCCAGAGGTCGACGATGAACTGATTCGAACGCTGCGCCGAGGACGACCCCCGTAGGTAGGCCGTGTTGCCGCTGCGTACGCACAGACCCGCGACGTCACTGGTCACGTTGGGGCGATTCTCGTAGACGACGCCGATCACGCCCAGGGGGACCCGCAGTCGCTCGACGCGAAGTCCATTGGGACGCACGCTCGCGTCGAGTGACTCAAAGAGGGGGTCAGCGGCCGCGGCGATCTCGCGCAGGGCATCGGACATCGCGGCGATTCGTTGCGAGGTGAGGGTCAGTCGGTCCCGGCCGGCACCGGACTCGACGTAGGCGTCGACCTCGCGGGCATTGATCGCCAGGAGGTCCGCCTCGCGCTTCTCCAGGGCGTCGGCCACCCGCAAGAGCGTTCCCACCCGCTGTTCCTCAGTGGCCTGCGCCATGACGCGCGACGCGTCGCGCACGGCACGACCCTGGGCCGCCAGAAGACTCGTCATGGTGCAATCGTACTGGAGGTCAGCAGTCGCGACGCAGCAGCACCAGGTCGTCGCGGTGTACGACCACGTCGTCGACGTCATCCCACGAGTCGGCGTTGACCCGCACCAGTCCCTTGGCGAGCAGTTCGCCGGCGGGTCCGACGATCTCGACCGCGTCCCCCTCGGAGAAGTCCCCCTCGAAGGAGACCACCCCCACGCGCAACAAGCTGCGACCGTGGTGCTCCAGTGCCTCGAGGGCGCCGGCGTTGACGTGCAGCGACCCCGACGACGCCACCGCGAAGGCGATCCAGGCCTTGCGTGCCGACAGGCGGTCCGCCCGCGGTTCGAAGGTCGTGCCGAAGTCGTGGGCGCCGTTGAGGGCGCGTCGCACCGGCGTCGCGGCCTTCGCGGGCGCGATGACCGTGGTCACTCCCGACCACGTCGCCATCCGTGCCGCGGCGACCTTGGACGCCATGCCGCCGCTACCCACGCCGGAACGACTGCGACCGGCCACGCCCTCGACGTCCGCATCGATCGAAGTGACCACGTCGATCAACTTCGCCGTCGGATCCAGCCGCGGGTCCGCGGTCAGCAGCCCCGGCGTATCGGTCAGCAGTACGAGATGACTGGCCGTCACCAGATTGGCCACCAGTGCGGCCAAGCGGTCATTGTCACCGAATCGAATCTCCTCGTCGGCGACGGCGTCGTTCTCGTTGATGATCGCCACCACGTTGAGGGCGTGCAGTGACGCCAGCGTCGAGCGCGCGTGCAGATACTGTCCGCGGTGTGAGAAATCGAGGGGGGCGAGGAGGACCTGTCCGACCGTGACCTCGTGTCGTGCGAAGGCTCGACGCCACGCGTCCATGAGGAGCGGTTGTCCCACGGCCGACACCGCCTGGAGGGTCGCGGCGTCGGTGGGTCGGCGTCGCCCGCCACCCACGTCCGCCCATCCCGCGGTGATGGCGCCCGAGGTCACGACCACGGCAGACCAACCATCGTGACGCAAGGCGACGACGTCGGCCGCCACTGCATCGAGGACGTCCTGGGCGACACCGCCGCGGTCATCGGTGACCGAGGAGGTACCGATCTTGACCACGACGCTAGACGAAGTCATCTTCCTCGTCGTCCCCGACACCGTCGAGGCGTCCGTGTCGCGCGAGACGTTCGCGTCGCGTCGCGCGATGGTGCTCGCCGCGGTCGAGCCCGGCTCCGACGTCATCACGCCACCATTCAAAGGACAGGGGACCGATCGTCACCACGTCGCCGTCGCGCACGCCGGCGCGGTTGAGGACGCGGTCCACGCCCAGGGCCTTGAGGCGCTTGACGATCTCGGCGAGGGCCTGATCGTCAGTGAGGTCCTGGAAGCGAACGGCCCGCTCGGCGCCGCGACCGGCGACGCGCCAGTTCTTCTCGCCCTCGCGTTGCAACGTGATCTCGTCGGGCACCGGTTTGTGCACCACGACCTCGTGCTCGAGTTGCTGCGCCTCGAGTTCGCGCACCTTCACGACCAGTCCGGCGAGCTGGGCGCTGAGCGCGTCGATACCGGCGCCGGTCACCGCGGAGATGGTCGCCACGTCAGAAAGTTGATGCGCCGCCACGTCGCCCTTGGAGCCCACGACGATGCGCGGTCGTTCGAGCAGGTCCGCCTGGTAGTTGCCGAGTTCACCCAGCAGCACGTCGAGTTGCTCGTGGGGGGCGAGCGGCGCGTACTCCGACAGGTCCAACAAGACGCACAGGACCCGCGCACGTTCGACGTGACGCAAGAAGTCGTGCCCGAGGCCTCGCCCCTGCGCCGCCCCTTCGATCAGTCCCGGGATGTCGGCCATCACGTACTCGGTCGCGTCTTGGGGGCGACCAGAGCGAGCACCCACCCGCACGACACCCAGATTGGGGATCAGGGTCGTGAAGGGGTAGTCAGCGATCTTGGGGCGCGCGGCCGATACCCGAGAGATCAGCGTCGACTTCCCCACATTGGGGAAACCGATGAGTGCCACGTCGGCCTGCAGTTTCAATTCGAGGTTGTACCAGCGTTCCTCGCCCACCTCGCCCTGCTCGGCGAAGGCCGGGGCGCGCCGCGAGTTCGACAAGAAGCGGTTGTTCCCCTGGCCGCCGAGCCCCCCTTCCGCCGCTCGCCATCGGTCGCCCGGCCCAGCGAGGTCGACGAGCAACTCACCGTCCTGGGAATACACCAGCGTGCCGACCGGAACCGCCACCACGACGTCCTTGCCGTTCGAGCCGTGCATTCGCTTGGACGTACCGTGCTGGCCGTCGGTCGCTCGCCGGAAGGGATGGTCACGAAACCCCAGCAACGACGCCTGATTGTGGTCGGCCACCAGCCAGACGTCACCACCGCGACCGCCGTCGCCCCCGTCGGGACCGCCCTTGGCCACGTGGGCTTCACGGCGAAAACTGACACAGCCCGCGCCGCCGTCGCCGGCCTTGGCGTGCAATTGGGCCGAATCGACGAAACTACTCACGTCTCCATCCTACGGTCCAACCATCCGTGCTATCCGACGAGCTCGTCCAACGCCGCGTCGAAAACCCGCTGATGACGTGCGACGTGCTCGAGGCTCGTCGCCGGACACATCAACGCCATGTTGTGAAAGGGAGTGAGCAGGACACCGCGATTGACGCCGTAGAGGTGCAGATAGTCCTCCAACTTTGCGTCCGCGCTGGCGGCGGACTCCCCGCCGTTCCTCGGCGCGGGGTCCATGAAACGGTACTCACATCGCGTGCCGAGACGACTCACCGACCACGCCAGGTTGTGGTGACGGATCGCGTCGTCCACCCCCTGGGCGAAGGTCGTCGCGAGCACCTCCATGGCGCCGAAGGCCTGGTCGGTCAACACCTCGCCCAGCACGGCGCGCATGGCCGCGAGGCTCATCGCGTTGCCCGCCAGCGTCCCGCCCACTCCCCCGACGTCCACGATGTCGGCGCCGTGCGCCAGCGAGCCCATCACGCGATCCGCCAGTTCGGCACTCAGACCGTACGCCCCGCAGGGTACTCCACCGCCCAGCGACTTTCCGATGGTCAGGGCGTCGGGCGACAGCCCCCAGCGCCGGGTGGCACCGCCGGGACCCGCGGAGAACGTGTGGGTCTCGTCCACGATCAACAGCGTCGCCGTCTCGTCGCAGAGTCGACGCACGCCATCGAAGAAACCGGGCTCGGGCAGGACGATACCGATGTTGGTCAAAGCTGGTTCGGTCAGGACCGCGGCCACGTCACCGTGGCGCAGCTCTCTCTCCAGGGCTTCGAGGTCATTGAATTCCACGACCCGGGTGGTGGTCGTGGGGTCCACCGCGGCACCGACGTTGCCCGGACGCGACACCGGCCGGCCGCAGTCGTCCAGGACCACGAACGTCTCATCCACCGTGCCGTGGTAGCAGTAGGAGAACACCAGGATCTTGGGTCGCTGAGTGACCAGGCGCACCAGACGCAACAGCCACCGATTGGCGTCGGTCGCCGAGAGGGTGAAGGACCATTGACGCAGACCGAAACGACGAGTCAATTCGTGCGCCACCCATTCCGCGTCCTCGGTGGGCAGCATGGTGGTGACCCCGCCCCGGCGACGCACGCGTTCATCGAGGGCTCGCGTCAGGGGTTCGGGGGAATGCCCCGCCATCGCCCCGGTGTCGCCGAGAGCGAAGTCGACCATTTCGTGTCCGTCGACGTCGGTGATCAGCGCGCCGTGCGCCTCATCGAAGGAGAGGGGGAATCCCCCCGCCCATTTGTTCATCCACGTCATCGGGACCCGGGCGAACAGGTGCCGCGCGTCGTGGTGCATCGCGAGGGAGCGAGGGTTCTCGCGCCGATAGCGATCCTGCTCGCGGACCAACAGTCTGTTCAAATGCTGACGATTCAAGGCCTCCATCGCCCCATCGTAGGTGAGCGGCGAGCGGCCGCGTGAGCATCCATTCCCTCTAATATCGCCCTGGTCAGGCTTTATTCAAATCAAGGGCGGTCGCACAACTTAAATATCTGCTCGAAATCCCTAAATTACAGCGTTTTACCGATAAAGATGGCTCCGGTTCAGGGAACTCTCCCAGTCCGAATTAACGAAGAGTAAGGAGTCGACCGGTGAACAAGGCCGAGTTGGTAGATGCAATTGTTGCCGAGAGTGGAACGACGAAGGCCGCAGCGACGGAGTTCCTGCGCGCGTTCGAGGATGTCGTCGTAGAGAACGTCGCCAAGGGCGAGAAGATCGTGCTGTCGGGATTTCTGTCCTTTGAGCGCGTCGAGCGCAAGGCTCGTACGGCTCGCAACCCCCAGACGGGCGAAGCGATCCAGGTGGCCGCATCGCGTGCCCCCAAGGTATCGATTGGTTCGACGTTCAAAAAGGCCGTCAAGGGTTGAGACCCCCACCGCGGCGCCCACTTCGTCGCGGTGTATTCGCCCGAGTCCGGCCGAAACCGTCCTCGTGCGAATTTGCAGTGCACAACGCCCCTTGGAGATTCTCCAAGGGGCGTTGTGCTGGAAAACTTCGCCGCACGGTCCCGTGAATTCACGAAATGAGACGTGACGGCGGCCCGTTCGCACACGATTCTTCCGGGCGAGTTCGAGATCATCGCAGCGGCGCACCCGCGCTACGAAGCCCCAGGACAATGACGTGCCGACCGGCGAACGCCGAGACCGGAACGGAGTCGGACGACGACTGGGCCGCCGCGCGCAACGACGGCATCGGCCTTCGTCGAGAACGAAAGCGGTCAGTGCGCGCCCAGGCGTGACGATACCCTCGAGGGAGTCGCCACGGCGCTCAAGGGAGGGGGCGTGGCCCCCCATCATCACGCGACGACTCGCGTGGTCAGCTCCGCCTCTCGAGCAGTGCGACGATGGACTTCGGGCCACAACGACGAATCCCCCGGGCGCGGGCCCGGGGGATTCGTCGTTGGCCCAACAGTGCGCGGAGTCAACCCTCCGTGAGAATGTCGACGAGCTTACGCCCACGACGGAAGCCGAACTTGACCTTGCCTTCGGCTAGGGCAAACAAGGTGTCGTCCTTGCCGATGCCGACGTTACGGCCAGGGTGAAAAAGGGTACCGCGCTGACGGATGATGATCGAGCCGGTCTTGACGAGCGTACCGTCAAAAGCCTTCACGCCCAATCGCTGGGCGTTCGAATCGCGACCGTTACGGGTTGAACCGCCACCTTTGGTCTTTGACATGAGTTCTCCTTACGCCTCGACGGGTGCTGCGGCCTTAGCCGACTTGGGGGTGATCTTATTGATTTCGACAGTGGTGTACCACTGACGGTGTCCCCAACGCTTCCGCTGGATCGACTTCGCCTTGTAAGTGAGAGCACGAATCTTGGGTCCGCTCTCCACCCCCACGATCGTGCCGGTAACCAGGGCGCCCTCGAGGGCCGGACCAGCGAGCACGCTGTCCCCGTCCACTAGCAAAACGGGCTCGAACTCAATGACAGCACCATTCTCTTCGACTCGCTTATCCACGCGGACCAATTGGCCCTCGGTGACGCGCTCTTGAGATGTGCCTACTCGGATGACGGCGTACATAGGGTTTCCATAGTAGCCGATATCCATGGTCGTGCGTGTACTAAAGACCGGTCGCGACGACAAAACCGCGCCCGTCGCACACGGCACAGACCTTCGACACCGACTCCAGCAACCCCTCGTTGACGCGCTTTCGCGTCATTTCGACCAGTCCCAACTCGGAGATATCAAAGACCTGCGTGCGAGTCTTGTCCCGGCTGAGGGCCTGACGCAGGGCTGAGGCGACGGCTTCGCGGTGCGCCTTGGTCTCCATATCGATGAAGTCAATGACGATGATGCCGCCGATGTCACGCAGTCGCAGTTGACGCGCCACCTCCTCGGCCGCCTCCAGGTTGTTGCGAAACACCGTCTCTTCGAGGTTGGTGGTTCCCACGTTCTTGCCAGTGTTGACGTCGACGACGGTGAGTGCTTCAGTGCGTTCGATGATGAGCGATCCACCCGACGGCAGGAAGACCTTACGGTCGAGCGCCCGGTGCAGTTGCTCGTGGACGAAGTAGCGCTCGAAGAGGGGAAGCTCCTCGGTCGAACGGTCGTAGTACTCGATGCGGTCCGCCAATTCTGGATTGACCGCGAGCACGTAGTCACGAACCTTGTTGAAGAGGTCGGCGTCGTCAATGATGACACCACGGAAATCTTCGTTCAGCTCCTCGCGTAGGACGCGCACCGCCAGGTCCAGGTCGCGGTACACCAGGCGGGGCTGATTGGACTTGGAGACCTCGGCCTCGATGGCGTCCCATTTCTCACATAGCGACGTCACGTCACGCGCCAGGTCGTCGGCCGCCACCCCCTCAGCGGCCGTGCGAATGATGATCCCGTGGCGCTCAGGCTTCACGTCGTCGATGATCTTGCGTAGTTGGCGGCGTTCCCCGTCGGGTAGCCGCTTGGAGATGCCAATCGTGCTCGAATTGGGAACGAGCACCGCAAAACGTCCGGGCAACGACACTTCTTGGGTCAGTCGGGCGCCCTTGGCGCCGATTGCGTTCTTAGTGACCTGGCATATCACCGTCTGACCCGACTTGATCATCTGCTCGATGCGCTTGTCGTTGGCGGGCGTTCCTTCGAGGTCGTCGTCGCTCAGCGAGATGTCGCCGCGGTACAGCACCGCATTCTTGGGAATGCCGATGTCAACGAAGGCCAATTCCATTCCCGGCAACACATTTTGAATACGACCCACGTAGATATTTCCGTCGATCTGGTTGGTCTCGTCGGCGGCCTTGGCCACGGTGTATTCCACCATCGTGCGGCCCTCGAGGGTGGCGATATGGGTGGCGTCCTTGGCGGTGTGCACGCACATGAGATAACGCCCCTGGGCACGCGTGCGACGCTCTCCCCCACGTCGGCGACTCTTTCGCGCCCGGCTCGCGTCATCGTCATCGACGAACGGAGCCGACGCCTCCACTGGCGCATCCATCGCCCGGACACTCTGTCGACCCTGTCCGCCCTGACCAGTGGATCCCTGGCCAGACTGTCCACGCGACGCCTGACCATTCTGCCCTTGGCCGCCTTGGCCGCCTTGGCCGCCTTGGCCGCCTCGACCGCGCCCGCCGCGCCGACGTCGGTTCGCCCCTTGTCCACTGCTCGGTGCGCTAGGTGTGGTCGATTGGTCGCGCGCGGGCGCGTTCGAAGGCCGGGTGTCGCCAATCTGCGGTGCGGGGCGAGTGTCGCCGATTCGTGGGCTAGTTGGCGCCGCGGGGGTGGTGATTTCGTCGCTCACGACGGGTACTCCTTGAGTTCTGGGTGAAGGGATTGCGCCCCAGGGCGCATCTCACCGTGGAAAATTCGTGGGGCGCCGATGGCGCGGCCACGTCGGACCGGAAAACTCCGTATTGGGCGGTCGAAAACGCGGTGCCAAGGGCCCGATCAAGTGGGGCTACCTCACTGGCGTGTACCACGTTGCATCCTCACTGCGGGCAACGACGGAATGAAGTCACTCGGTCGTCACTGCGATCTCATTGCGCCACCGTCTGGTGTCCGGCCGCGCCCAACACTTCAAGGCTACTCGCAAAGTGCCCTATCCGGCCTTCTTTGTGGTCGTGGGGGTTGACGTGGTGGATGAAGTGGTGGTTGGAGTCGTAGTAGTAATGGTAGTGGTAGTGG
>JABBOA010000093.1 GCA_019352075.1 Acidobacteriota bacterium
TGCTCACCACGATCCCGATTGCGGTACTCTTCTTCGTCTTTCAGAGGTACCTCGTCCGCGGTCGACTCGAAGGCTCCCTCAAGCAGTAGCGAGGCCAGTGCCTCGAGTAGGGCGCGCCCTCGGCCCGATGTTCCTCAGTCCGAAATCGCCAAGTTCGTCGCCGCGTCGAAGAAATGGAGCCGCAGCGGATCGATGAGGAAGTGCGCACGGGCGCCGGCGCTGACCTGCGCTCTCGCCTCGGCTCGAGCCACGCCTTCGCCACCCTTCGTGAGGGTTCCTTGGTCGAGACCCTTTGAGTCATCGTCCTCCCCCCCGATCACCCTGAGCGCACGAGCGTCACTCACAAAGTGGACCAACAACTCCGAACCGAGCGCCTCGACCAGTTCGACGTCACAGTCGAAGGCCCCCCAACCCGAACCCGCCGGGCGACGCTCGTCACCCCCGAGGACGAGATCTTCGGGACGCAGTCCCACCACGACCGGGCCATCCGCGTACTTGCGCAGAGCCGGCTTCGCCGCGTGGACGCTCGCGGGAAGCTCCACTCGTTGCGTGCCAATGAGGACGAAGGCCCCCTCCCCCCCGAGCGCTCCCTCGAACAAGTTCATGCCGGGCGAGCCGAGAAAGCCCGCCACGAAGAGATTGTTCGGGTGGTCGTAGAGGGCCTGGGGGGCATCACATTGCTGTAGCACGCCCGCATTGATAACGGCCACTCGATCCCCCATGGTCATGGCCTCGACCTGATCGTGAGTGACGTACAGGGTCGCTACCCCGAGGCGTCGCTGGATGCGGGCCACTTCGGCCCTCATCTGCACCCGCAATTTTGCGTCCAAGTTGGATAACGGCTCGTCCATCAAGAACGCGCTGGGCTCGCGCACGATCGCACGGCCCATTGCCACCCGCTGGCGTTGCCCTCCCGACAGCTGACCAGGTTTGCGCCCGAGGCTCTCGGTCAGTCCGAGGAGGAGAGCGGCCTCCTCGACCTTCTTCTTGATCTCGTTGGCGGGGAGTTTCTGCAACCTCAGGGCGAAGCCGATGTTCTCCGCCACGGTCATGTGGGGGTAAAGGGCGTAGTTCTGGAACACCATGGCGATATCGCGTTCACGCGCTGAGACCTCATTCATGACGCGGTCACCAATCTTGAGAATCCCGTCGGTAATGTCCTCGAGTCCCGCCACCATGCGCAGCGCAGTCGTCTTGCCGCACCCCGAAGGACCGACGAGCACCATGAACTCCCCGTCGGCGATGTCGAGACTCAGCTGATGGACCGCTTCGAAACCGTTCGGGTAGACCTTGGTGACTTCCTCAAGAGTGATCGCGGCCATGCGTGTTCTCCAATTTCCGGGTCCGTGGTCCACCATAACCTTTGCGACTCACGATTTTCACGTGGGGCCGCGCGGTGAGGGAATGGCGTGACACCCCTGGTGAGCCTCGGGGTGCCCCGACGATTTGCCTCGACCGGGGAATCGCGAACCTCCCCACCGTCACGGCACCGGGCCGCCGCGGGCGATTGACATCGTGGCGGCGTCGCCGAGCGGTCACCGCAGCCAGTGGCCCCTCGCGACGACCGGTGAGAGGGACTCGACGAGAATCTCGTCGCGATCGCCCAGCGCGTGGACGACGTGCGCCGGTTCCTGCGTCGACCCTGGCCAGGTCCCACACGCTGTCGCGCGACACCACCCGCGACGCCGCGGCGCGAACGGTGACGGTATCAGCGATACCGCTGAGGACGACCCAGAGACTCGATCACGAGGGCGCGCGTTGGGTGCGTCGATCCAGAAGGTCCCCCGGCATTGGGGCTAAATTGGCTCGCAAGACAAATTTGAACCTTCTCATTCTAAAGGTGGCGCCCTGGTGCCCGCAGTGCAACCGAACGACGCCGTGATTCAGAACCCATCTTCCCCCACGGGGGACCCGTGGCCCGCCACCTCCCCACTCGACGTAGCCGGTGCGCCGGAGTCCCTGCACTGGTCCCTCGCCTCGGTCTTTCCACCAATCGCCGATTACGCGTTTCTTTCCGACTGCACGAACAGTTGTCTCGTCGCTCCCTCGGGTGGGATTGAGTGGCTCTGCTTGCCGCGTCCGCACGATCCCAGCATCTTCGGCGCAATCCTTGATCGTGGTGCGGGATCATTTCGCCTGGCACCGTCAGACAGTGCGGTCCCGGCCCACCGCCAGTACGTCCCCGGCACGATGGTGCTCGCCACTACGTGGCAGACCCGAAGTGGTTGGTTGGTCGTCACCGACTTCATGGCGGTCGGCCCCTGGGGTCACGACCACGATCGGCCCGATTCCTATCGTCGCACGCCCAGCGACTTCGACGCACGACGATTCCTCGTGCGCTCGGCCACCTGCGTTCACGGCTCGGTGGACGTTCTACTCAATTGCGAGCCCTCATTCGACTACGGTCGCGCGGACGCGCACTGGGAATACGAAGGAGATACGTACGGCCGCGTCGTCACCGGCAATCCTGACTTCACTCGCTTGACGTTGAATGGTGACATGAAGTTCGGGATCGAGGGACGAGCGGTCCGTGCCCGTCAGCGACTCTCCGAGGGTCAATCAACCTTTGTGGTGTTGAGCTGGGGCGATGGCGAGCCCCCCACCACTCGAGTCCAAGTCGATGCGAACCACGCCGAGACCAGCAGGTTCTGGCGTGATTGGATTGACGGCGGCCATTTTCCCGACCATCCGTGGCGCGAGCTACTCCAGCGCAGTGCCCTCACCCTCAAGGGGCTCACTTTCGCTCCGACGGGTGCGATGCTCGCGGCCCCCACCACGTCACTCCCCGAAGAACCGGGAGGGCAGCGAAATTGGGATTACCGCTACACCTGGATACGCGACGCCGCCTTCACCCTACGATCACTGCACACGTTGGGTTTCAGTACGGAGGCGGACGATTTTCTGGCGTTCCTCGGCGACGTGCTCGAGCCCAAGAACGTCGACGTCCCCGGGTCGATCCCCGAGAGGGGAACCCTTCAGGTCCTCTATCCCGTGGACGGCGCGACCAAGGTACCCGAGAGCGAACTCGAGCACCTCACGGGATATGGAGGGAGTCGACCGGTGCGCGTCGGCAACGCCGCATACGATCAGATCCAGTTGGACGCCCTCGGGGCGATTGTCGACTGCATCTTCGAACACACGCGTTCGCGCGACTCGCTCAGTGAACGGTCGTGGCGAATGGTGGTGCAGGCGGTGGAGACCGCACTCGACGGTTGGCGCGACGTCGACCGTGGTATTTGGGAAGTCCGGGGTGAGCCCCAACATTTCACGTTCTCCAAGGTGATGTGTTGGGTTGCCGCCGACCGCGGGGCGCGTCTGGCCGCACTGCGCGGGGAGACCGGTCGAGCAGACCGATGGTGGAACAACGCGAAGGAGATCCACGCGGACATCTGCGCCAACGCGGTGAGCGACCAGGGATTTTTCGCCCAGTCGTACGGTTCTGATGATTTGGACGCCTCACTGCTC
The DNA here is from genome assembly GCA_019352075.1 of Acidobacteriota bacterium. Classification (GTDB taxonomy): domain Bacteria; phylum Actinomycetota; class Acidimicrobiia; order Acidimicrobiales; family RAAP-2; genus RAAP-2. The sequence continues at coordinate 3,466 of JABBOA010000093.1, forward strand.
TTGTTGCCGACACTTCGATTTCTGCCGCCCGAGGATGCTCGAATTCGAGCGACCGTCCTGGCCATCGCCAGTGATTTGAGCGACGGCGCCTTCGTCTATCGCTACCACCCGAAATCGACCGACGACGGCCTGGGGGGACAACCCGAGAACAGCTTCACCGCCTGCTCCTTCTGGCTCGTGTCGGCTCTGGTGGAGATCGGGGAACTGGATCGCGCCCGCACGCAGTGCGAGAAACTGGTGAGCACGGCCAGCGTCTTGGGCTTGTACGGTGAGGAGATTGACCCCACCACGGCTCGACATCTGGGGAATTTTCCCCAGGCGCTCACCCACCTGGCCCTGATCAGCGCCCTGCTCGACGTCATCGCCGCCGAAAAATAGCCGTCCTCAGTCGACCCAGAGCAAATGGAGGCGACGGCGCACGACGAAGCGGCGCGTCGGTCGTCGAAGCCAGCACGCCATCGGTATCGCGTTGCGCGAACGGGCGAGTCGTCACCAAACGACGGATTGGCCGCCGCAACAACGAACCACGATCACGTACCGAAATTGTCCGGCATTTGAAGGGCGACCACCTCGGCGCGCACGGTCGGCGCGCCGCCGACCCACACGGTGGACTCGATGACGACCTTGCGTCCCTTGATCACTGAGGCGCGCCCTCGAATTTCCAGCTCCGGTCCGAGCGGCGTGGGCTTGAGAAAGCTCACCTGCAATGACCCGGTGACGAAGCGGAACGGCGGCAGACTGTCCATCTCTCGGTCCTCTGAGCGATACATCGCGGCGGCGGCGGTCCCCGTACTATGGCAATCGATCAATGAGGCCAGCAGTCCGCCGTAGACGAAACCGGGGACCGCCGTGTGAAACGATTCCGGCGAGAAGCGCGTCACTCCCTCGTCCCCCTGCCAGTACGTCCTAATGCGGTAGCCCTGTTCGTTGAGACGCCCACACCCGTAGCAGTGAGCGAGGTGTTCCGGGTAGTAGTCCTGAATGGCTTTCATGCGCCGTCACCCATCGAATCGGTTCCAAGCCGAATGATAGGTCCATATCACTTGGCGAGGTGGCGCTCGCCGAGCGGGGGGCACCACGCCAGTTCGCAGGACTCTTCTCGATGAAGGCGGCGATCCCTTCTTGCACGTCAGGAATACAATCGCGAGAGAACCCACAGCGCACTTCGTCGACTCACGCAGGACACGACCAAGCTCTCACAACTGCGGTCCAATTTCTAGGGACCAGGTCACGGTGCGCTGACCCCCGGAAACCGCCTCGGCCTAGAGGGACAGCGTGAAAGCCAGCGATTCCCTGATCTTACGTAAATGCTCATAGACGATAAGTACTAAAGTTAGAATATGACGTATCGAGAGGAGTCTTCAGCCGGAGAGTTCCTTCGACGGGCGCGCATCAGCGCCGGACTGTCACAGACCGAAGTCGCACGTCGTGCTCTGGTCGCTCAGAGCGTGATCAGCGCCTACGAGTCCGGTCGTAGAGAGCCTTCAGTCTCAATGCTCGAACGTCTCGTGCGCGCGACGGGACATCACCTAGTGCTCAATCTCGAGCGCTCGGGCGATTATCCGCCCGGTCTCCCAGACACCCCTCTCGGTCGCCGACTCCGCCAGCGCCGACGCTCGATACTCGCTTGTGCAACGCTCCATGGCGCGAGCAACGTCCGCGTCTTTGGAAGCACTGCACGGGGCGAAGACTTGCCTGGCAGCGACGTCGATTTGGTGGTGGACCTGGATAAGGGTACAGGTCTATTTGCCTTAGAAGCACTTCGTCGGGAGCTTTCGGAGATTCTCGGTGTTCCAGTTGACGTCGCCCCATCAGACAGCCTTCGACCTCGCGTTCGAGAAGAGGTCGAACGCGAGGCCATCCCATTATGAACGCACGACACGACGACGAGCGCCTCGCCGATATTGTTGACGCGATAACTGCAATCAGGAGCCACCTCACCCGTGGCGACCTTTCCGATGGACTCGTTTTCGACGCCGTTCAGCTACGTCTAATCGAAATTGGTGAGGCGGTAAAGTTGTTGGATCCCAAGCTCGTCACGAGTGAGCCGGATGTCAAATGGTCGGACGCAGCCGGAATGCGCGACTGGCTTGCTCACCACTACTTCGACACCTCCCGGGCAGTGGTCGACGCAACGGTGATGGAGGATCTTCCGCCACTTGAAGCAGCCGTCTTGCGGCTTCAAGCACGCCTCTAACTCGCCAAACAGAGTCGATCCGCTTGCGGTTTGAGCAGCCACCTCCGAACTGCAATAGCGGCCAAGCGATCGATGTCTGAGATCCTTCTGGCAAATTGGTCAATTGAAAGCATGACCATTGAAATGGACTTTCTCGAAGTATCGGCATCGACGCGTGCGGGTTCACGTCGGGCCTCAGACGTCGCTGCGCGGCCCACTCTTTGTCTGAGGTAGCAGAAACGGCATATCGACAATAACTACAATTGACGCGTGCCGCCAAGACTTCGCCCTTTGACCAAACGAGAAATTGTCGCGTATGTCGCAGGTTCAATCGAACACTACTCCCAAGAGCGAGTCGCAGCCGGAGAGACTCCTGATGAAGCGCTGCGGGTCGCTCAGGAACAAATTAACCGGTCCTTCCCGGAAGGTATACCAGCCGACGGTCAATACATCTTCCGGGTACTCGATGATGACGAATTGGAGGTTGGAGTCATCTGGATCGGGGTGCTCAGCATGGACCGACCCAATGCGTTCTGGGTTTATGACGTTGAAATCGACGAGTTTCATCGGGGCAGAGGCCTTGGGAGGGCAGCCATGGCCCTCGCGGAGGATGAGGCTCGAGCTCGTGGTGCAACTGAACTTGGTCTCAACGTGTTCGGGCACAACCTGATTGCCAAGCACCTCTACGAATCAATGGGCTATGAGACCACGGCGACACGCATGCGAAGGATCCTGAAGAAGGAAGGCTTATAGCAACTGATGACGATGTGGACAAGGCGCATTGGCACGACACCAGATATACGAGCGCGCTGGAAAGGTAGTGGCGAGATACCGCTCAATCTCGGATCCCATGCCAAGATCTGAGTCGCCAGTCGGAGTTTGTGCACGTCGGCCCTCCGATGAACCAGTCGTGGCGAAGGCCGCACTACTAGGGCTCCAGCGTTCGTGGATAAAGGCCGCGAACAGATTCGTAGAGTCGTGCCGATGCGGCAGACGCAGTTGGAGAGATGTGCGTGAGCCCGAGGAAACCATGCACGAGGCCCCGCTCACGCCAAGCATGTACAACAACCCCGGACTCGCACAACCGTGAAGCGTAGGCCTCCCCTTCGTCGCGGAGGGGGTCGTGTTCGGCCGTCACCACAATGGCCCGCGGAAGACCCGACAGGTCCGGCTCAAACAATGGACTCACGCGTGGGTTGGCGAACTGCGCCTGCTCGCTCACCCACTGTCCTGCGAACCATCTCGCGTCGGCAGCTTCGAGTCCCCAGCCCGAGGACTTCTCTATGACGCTGGGCTGGCTAAAAGTGAGATCAGTGTTGGGGTAGATGAGGACCTGGGCATCGGGGAGGTGTCGGCCTTCGTCACGAAGCCGCAAGCACGCGAGTGCAGCCAGGTTCCCCCCTGCACTATCCCCAGCAACTAACACTCTCGTGACCCCCACCAGGTCGCCAGCGTGCTCCTTCGCCCAGGTCGTCACTACTACCGCATCGTCGACGGCAGCCGGCCAAGGATGTTCTGGGCCCCGCCGATAGTTCACCGCCAAGACTGCGAAATCAGTGGCCTTGGCCAGATTGCGACAGGTCCCATCGTGCGACTCGAGATCGCCTAGGACCCATCCGCCACCGTGGAAGTAGACGAGTAGTGCGGTGGGGCTCGGGCTGGGTACATAAAGCCGAACTTCGACGGGGACTGGTCCCGGTACTACCACGGCGCGCACAGTTTCCATCTCGGCTCCCCGTGGGCGGGAAGAAGCTCGAAGTCGTGACGCTTCACGCAACTCGGCTACGCCAATCGCGCTACTCGCCACCAAAGGTGCGACGCGAAGTGACCGCAGATACTCAGCCAACTCCGCATCAGCGGCCCCCTCGATAGAGGCACACGGCTGGCTTCTCTCTGGCACTTTGCCACCCTACTCAAAGGTTCCACGACGCCATTAGTTCTGTTAAGCGCAGTCAACAGTCCTTCTCAACTACCCAACCGCCAATGAGAGGTTGCATACCTGTCACGTCGGGCCTCCGACACCAGGTCGATAGTGAGAGTTCGTATTCTTGCCGAACCTATTTCAGGCTGCAGTTGAATGCACTAACCCTGGGCCCTCGTCTTGACTCGGAGGATTGCCCGACTCGTCGGCCGCCACCTCAATTTGGATCGTGACTTGGGGACTGGTCGACCAATGGTCAGTCGCGTTGGCTTTGGGCTGAAAGATGGTGCCGAAGCCCAGCAAGACCGGACCAAGTGCCTTCAAGACGGCTTTGAAGGCTGATGATTCGTTCACGGCTCCATTGTAAATCTCTTGATTCCATATCCACTCATCCACGACGCCCACCAGTCCGTGGCCCCGACAAGTGGCAGAGACCATCAGAGGGATTAGTCGCCAGTGCAGGGTTGCACTCCTGTCGCGTCGGCCCATCCACGGGACAGTCAATTGAGAGTCAGAGCAAGTGCGACGAACTGCCGTTCACCTAGGATTTTCTAATGAGCCACGATGCGGGCCAGTGTCCGGTGACGAGAATCATGGAAACTCCCCAGAGTCGATCACCGAACGCAACATTTCCAACCTCACCTGGCAAAATCCTGGCGGATAGTCGACGTGAGTTCATTGGGGCCTACGTAATCAGCGGGTATCACAGGAGAGACAAAAGCCGACGACGAGGGCCAATCCCCGTCCGGTTCTTATTCTGGTCCGGAGTGGGCGCTGAGGGACTCGAACCCCCGACCTGCTGAGTGTAAATCAGCTGCTCTAACCAACTGAGCTAAGCGCCCGCGAACTCGTCAGTCTAGCCCCGATACTTCACGAGTTCGCGTGATCAACTGACCGCAATACACGAAAGTG
>JABBOA010000094.1 GCA_019352075.1 Acidobacteriota bacterium
CGCGCGAGGGCGCTCCGGGCGCGACCTCACGGGGCCGCGACACCGATTCCGAGGAAGCCCTCCAGCAGGACCCGTCCGTCGGCGCTGCCGAGCAACGTCGACATCGCGCGTTCGGGGTGGGGCATCAGACCCACCACGTTGCCCGCCACGTTGGCCACGCCGGCGATATCGTCGCGCGACCCGTTGGGGTTGTCGCGGTAGCGCAAGACGATCTGGTCGTGTCGCACCAACGACGCGTGAGTGTCGTCGTCGCAGGTGTAGGCCCCCGAGAAGTGGTTGATCGGGATGACCAGCTCCTGGCCCAACGTCGCCGCGCGCGTCAACACCGAATGCGTCGAACTGACGATCAGCGTCGTGGGTTGGCACAGGAACGTGAGTCCGCGGTTCTTCTGCAAGGCCCCGGGCAAGAGACCCGCCTCGGTCAGCACCTGGAAGCCGTTGCAGACCCCCAGCACCGGTCCGCCCGCGGCAGCGAAGTCCGACACCGCCGCCATCACCGGCGAGAAGCGCGCGAGGGCGCCCGGACGCAGGTAGTCGCCGTGGGCGAAGCCGCCCGGCAGGACCACGCCGTCCACGTCCCCGAGGGACGTGGCCGAATGGAACACCAGCTCGGTCGTCGCGCCGAGCTGGGCCAGCGCGCCCGCGGCGTCGTACTCGCAGTTCGAACCCGGAAAGACGATGACCGCGATGCGCGTCACGTCGACGCGACCTCGTCCAGGCGCGCGTGCGCGTCCTCGATGACCGGGTTCGACAAGAGCCGCTCGGCCAGGGCCCGGGCCGTCGCCAACGCCTGGTCGGCGCTGTCGGCCTCGACGTCGAAACGAAAGAGCTTGCCCGCGCGCACCGCGCGCACCCCGGTGAAACCCAGCGCGGGCAGCGCGCGCTCGATGGTGGCCCCCTCGGGGTCGGCGATCCCGGTGCGCAGGGTGACTTCGACGATGACGGAGTGGTTCACGACTACGCACCGTACCAGTCCGACAAGGGGTGCCCGGTCACTCTCTCGTAGGCCGACTCGTAGCGCAGAGACGTCACCGCGACGACCTCGACGGGCACCGCGGGCGGTGGCGGCGTGTGGTCCCAGCCGAGTTCGTCGAGCCAGTCGCGAAAGGGTTGCTTGTCGTACGAGGGCGGCACCTCGCCGCGGCGCACCGCGTCCGCGGGCCAGATCCGCGAGGAATCGGGCGTGAGGACCTCGTCGCACAGCACCAGCTCGCCGTCGACGAAGCCCAGTTCGAACTTGGTGTCGGCCAGGATCAGTCCGCGTTCGCCCAGGCGCGCGGCGGCGCGGGCGAAGACGTCGCGGCACAACCGGCTAGCGCGTTCGACCAGCTCCGCGCCCACCAGGTCGGCCGCCTCGTCGAGGTCGATGTTGACGTCGTGGCCGGCCTGCGCCTTGGTCGAGGGCGTGAACATCGGCTCCTCGAAGGGGTCGGTGAGCTGCATCCCCGCGGGCACGCTCATGTGGTGCACGGTCCCCGTGGCGCGGTACTCCTCGTACGCCTGCCCGGCCAGGCGACCGCGCACGATGCACTCGAGGGCCAGCATCTCGGCGCGGCGCACCAGCATCGAGCGTCCGTGCCAGGCCCGCGCGCGCGCGAAGCCCGCGACGTAGGTGTCGATCACCGCGGGGTCGCACGACACCAGAGCGCTCGCGACGTCGTCGAACTCGTGCACCCAGAAGTCGGTGATGCCGGTGAGGACGCGACCCTTGTGGGGGATCGGCTCGTTCATCACCACGTCGTAGGCGCTCAATCGGTCCGACGCCACCATCAACAGGTGGTCCTCGCCGACCGCGTAGAGGTCGCGCACCTTGCCCGAGTAGACGTGCGTGAGGTCGAGCTCGTTCACGACGCCCACGTCAGTGCGTCGAGGAAGCGACGACGATGCGCCACCATGCGTTCGATGTCGAAGGCGCGGCGGTACGTCGCCTCGTCCAGGGTCACCGCCTCGTCCTGGGCGAGCACGTCGCGAAAGTCGCGCTGCTGCTCGACGGCGACACGCGCCGCGCTCTGCACGATGCGGTAGGCGTCCTCGCGCGCCAGACCCGACTCCACCAGCGCCAGCAGGACCGACTGGGAGAACACCAGACCGAGCGATCCCTTCGTCAGGTTCTCCAGGGCCCGTTGGGGCAACAGGACCAGTCCGTCGGCCAGGCCGGTGGCCTTGCGCAACATGTAGACGGTCAGCTGCAGCGCGTCGGGCAGGACCACCCGCTCCACGCTCGAGTGGCTGATGTCGCGTTCGTGCCACAACGCCACGTTCTCCAGTCCCGACTGCAGGTAGCCGCGCAACACGCGCGCGAGTCCGCACAGTCGTTCCGACAGGATCGGGTTGCGTTTGTGGGGCATCGCCGAGGACCCCTTCTGACCCGCCGCGAAGGGCTCCTGCGCCTCGCCGACCTCCGAGCGCGCCAGGTGGCGCACCTCGAGGGCGAACTGCTCCATCGAGGTCCCCAGCGCCGCGCAGGCGTAGAGGACCTCGGCGTGACGGTCACGGGCGATGACCTGGGTCGCGGGCACCGGCGTCAGTCCGAGCGCCCGACAGACCGACTCCTCGACCGCGGGATCGATGTTGGAGTACGTGCCCACCGCGCCCGAGAGCTTGCCCACCGCGATGGCCGCGCGCGCGTTCGTCGCGCGTTCGATGTCGCGCTGCACCTGCAGCGCGAACAGCGCGAACTTCGCGCCGTAGGTGGTGGGTTCGGCGTGCATACCGTGGGTGCGACCGGTGATGGGCCAGTCGATGGACTCGTGCGCCCGACGCGTCAACGCGTCGCGCAACGCCGTGGCTTCGACGATCACGATGTCCATGGCCCGCGTGAGGGTGTGGCACAGCGCCGTGTCGACCACGTCGGAGGACGTCAGCCCGTAGTGGATCCAGGCGGCCTCGGGCATACCGATGCGCGACTGCACGACGTCGACGAAGGCGGCGGTGTCGTGGTTGGTCGTGAGTTCTCGCTCGTCGACGTCGGCGACGAACGCGGCGTCCACGGTGGGGCGACGCAGGCGCAACGCGGCCACGTCGTGGGTCGGGATGACGCCGCGATGGCCCAGGGCCTCGGCGGCCAGGATCTCGACCTCGAGCATCGTGTCGAAACGCTGCACGTCGCTGAACAGCGCGGCCACGTCACTCGGGGAGTAGCGAGGGATCATGTTGCTCCTTGGCTCGCGGCGCGCGCGATGTCGTGGCGCATCACGCGCCCGTCGAAGGTGATGGCGGCGCACGCGGCGTAGGCGCGCTCGCGCGCCTCGGCCAGCGTGTCGGCCACGGCGCTCACCGCGAGCACCCGGCCACCGTGGGTGACGAAGCGGCCCTGCGCGTCGCGTGAGGTGCCGGCGTGAAAGACGACCACGCCCTCGAGCGGTGAGGCCAGTTGACCGTCGTCGCCGAGACCCGAGATGACGTCACCGTGGCGCGCGGACTCGGGGTAGCCCGAGGCCGACAAGACGACCGTCACGGCGCTCTGACCCGTGGTCGCGGGCACCGCGTCGAGCGTGCCCGCGGCCACCGCGCTCAGCAGCGCGACGAGGGAATCGCCGTAGAGGGGCACGAGCGCCTCGGTCTCGGGATCGCCGAAACGTACGTTGTACTCCAGCAGTTGGGGGCCACGCGAGCTCATCATGACCCCGGCGTAGAGCACCCCGCGAAAGTCGATGCCGCGGCGCCGCAACTCGCGCAGGGTCGGCGCCACGATGCGCGTCATCACCTCGTCGACGTCGGTGTCGCTCATCGACGCCATCGGCGCGAAGGCGCCCATGCCGCCGGTGTTGGCGCCGGTGTCGCCGTCACCCACGCGCTTGAAGTCCTGGGCCGGGACGAGGGCGACGGCGCGCACCCCGTCGCAGAGCACGAGCAGCGAACACTCCTCGCCGTCGAGTCCCTCCTCGATGACGATCGTCGTGCCCGCGTGGCCGAAGGCGTTGCCGCTCAACTTGTCGAGCACGTCGGCGCACGCCTCCTCGAAGTCGTCGGTGACCAGCACGCCCTTGCCGGCGGCCAACCCGTCGGTCTTGATGACGTAGGGCGGCGCCATGGTGACCAGGAAGTCCAACGCCTCCTCGGGCCGGTCGAAGACGCCGAAGCGCGCCGTCGGCACGCCCGCGTCGTGCAGGAACTGCTTCATGAACGCCTTGGACGCCTCGAGGCGCGCACCGTCGCGGCCCGGACCCAGTACCGACTTGCCCTGGGCACGCAACTGGTCCGCCAGACCCTGGGTCAGGGGCAGCTCGGGGCCGATCACGAAGAGGTCGGCGTCGAGCTCGGCGGCGGGCGTCTCGACGCAGGTGATCCCGTGCGCCGCGATGCCCGCGTTACCCGGCGTCACGACGACCTCGGCGGTCTTGGCCAGTCCCCAGGCCAGCGCGTGCTCGCGCGCCCCCGAACCCACCACCACGCAGCGCGTCACGATGGTCGAACGAACTGCTCTCGGCCCGGGCCGACCCCCACCACCGAGATGCGCACACCGATGGTGTCCTCGAGGAAGGCGACGTAGTCGCGCGCCCCGGCGGGCAGCTGCTCGTAACGCGTGAACTGCGTCAGGTCGCACCGCCAGCCCGCCAGGGTCTCGTAGATCGGCACCACGTCGTGCAACACCGACTGGTGATAGGGCGGGAAGTCGTAGCGCACGCCGTCGGCCTCGTAGCCCACGCACACCTTGATCTCGTCGAGGGTGTCGAGCACGTCGAGCTTGGTGAGCGCAATCTCGGACAGCGAGTTCAGCCTCGCCGCCTGGCGCGCCATCACCGCGTCGAACCAGCCGACCCGCCGACGCCGTCCGGTGTTGGTGCCGAACTCGTGCCCGCGCGAGACCAACAGTTCGGCCATGTCGCCGTCGAGTTCGGTGGGGAAGGGACCCGCGCCGACGCGCGTCACGTAGGCCTTGGCGATGCCCACGATGTCGGTGATGTCGCGCGGCCCCAGCCCCGACCCGGTGCACGCCCCCCCGGCCACCGGGTTGGACGAGGTGACGAACGGGTACGTGCCGTGGTCGAGGTCGAGGAAGGTCGCCTGGGCCCCCTCGAGCAGGATCCGCTGACCGCGGGCCAGGGCGCCGTGCACGATCCCCACGGTGTCGGCGATCATCGGCGCGACGCGCGGCGCCAGTTCGTCGAGGTACTTCTCGCAGATCGACGACGCGCTGATCGAGGGACGGTTGTAGATCTTGTTGAGGACCTGGTTCTTCTCGTGCAGGACGACGTCGAGCTTCTCGCGGAAGATCTTCGCGTCGAGCAGGTCCTGCACACGCAGACCCACGCGCGAGGACTTGTCGGCGTAGGCCGGCCCGATGCCGCGCTTGGTGGTGCCGAGGGCGTTCTTGCCCAAGAAGCGCTCGGTCAGACGGTCGAGCTCCTGGTGGTAGGGCATGATCAGGTGGGCGTTGCCCGAGACGACCACGCGCGACACGTCCACGCCCTTGGCGCCCAGCACATCGAGCTCGTCCAGGAGCACCGCCGGGTCCACCACGACGCCGTTGCCGATCACGGGCGTGATGTGGGGATAGAGCACCCCCGAGGGCACGAGTTGCAGGGCGAAGGCCTCGTCGTTGACGACGATGCGGTGCCCGGCGTTGTGGCCCCCCTGGTAGCGCACCACCATGTCCATCTCACGCGACAAGAGGTCGGTCAACTTGCCCTTGCCTTCGTCACCCCACTGGGTTCCAACTACCACTGTTGCGGGCACGGGGCTCCCTCGGAACGGTCGGTTTGCCCCCCCAGCCTACCGGACCCCCGCGCACGCTAACGAAAGAGCAGTTCCTCGCCCTCGGCGTCGACGCGGATCGTGTCGCCGTCGTGGTAGCGGCCCTCGAGCACGGCCAGGGCCACGTGGTCCTCGATGCGCCGTTGGATCACGCGCTTCAAGGGACGCGCCCCGAAGGCCGGGTCGAAGCCCTCGCGGGCCAGGACCCGCGACGCCGCGGGCGTCACGTCCAGGGCGAGGTGCCGCTCGGCCAGACGCGTGCGCAACCGCTGCAACTGGATGCCCACGATGACCGCCAGGTCGTCCTCGTCGAGGACGCGGAACCGGATGATGTCGTCGATGCGGTTGACGAACTCGGGCCGGAAGAAGTCGAGCGGCTCGCCGGGGATGTTGCTCGTCATGATGAAGACCACGTTGGTGAAGTTCACCGTGCGGCCCTGGCCGTCGGTGAGTCGACCGTCGTCGAGGACCTGCAGGAGCAGGTTGTAGACGTCGGGGTGCGCCTTCTCGATCTCGTCGAGCAGGACGACGGCGTAGGGACGCCGGCGCACCGCCTCGGTGAGCTGTCCGCCCTCCTCGTAGCCGACGTACCCGGGGGGCGCCCCGATGAGCCGCGACACGGCGAACTTCTCCATGTACTCGCTCATGTCGAGGCGGATCATCGCGCGCTCGTCGTCGAAGAGGTACTCGGCCAGCGCGCGCGCCAGCTCGGTCTTGCCAACGCCGGTGGGGCCCATGAACAGGAACGAGCCAATGGGTCGGTGCGGGTCGGAGAGTCCCGCGCGCGAGCGGCGGATGGCGTTGGCCACGGCGATCACCGCGTCGTCTTGGCCCACGACGCGCGAGTGCAGCAACTGCTCCATGCGCACCAACTTGTCGACCTCGCCCTCGAGCAGCTTGGACACCGGCACGCCCGTCCAGCGACTGATGACGTCGGCGATGTCCTCGGCGTCCACCTCCTCCTTCAAGAAGGCGCCGTTGGCCTGGAGGGCCGCGAGCTCGCCGGTGGCGACCTCGATGGACCTCTCGAGGTCGGGTAGGGCCCCGTAGCGCAGGGCGGCGGCCCCGTTGAGGTCGCCCTGGCGCTCGAGGCGCTCGGCCTCGGCGCGCTTGTCCTCGAACTCGAGCTTGGCGCTCTGAATCTTCTGGATGGCGTTCTTCTCCGCCTGCCACCCGGCGGCGAGCTCGTCGGAGTGCTCCTTTAAGTCCGCGAGCTCCTCGTCGAGCTTGGCCAGTCGCTCCCTCGAGGCGTCGTCGGTCTCGGGCGCGAGGGCCACCTTCTCGATCTCGAGCTGGCGGATGCGCCGGATCACCACGTCGAGCTCGGTGGGCATCGAGTCGATCTCGATGCGCAGCTTCGAGGCGGCCTCGTCCATCAAGTCGATGGCCTTGTCGGGGAGGAACCGCTGGGGGATGTAGCGCGCCGACAGGGTCGCCGCGGCGACGAGGGCGGCGTCTTGGATCCGCACCCCGTGATGCACCTCGTAGCGCTCCTTGAGGCCGCGCAGGATCGCCACGGTGTCCTCGATCGAGGGCTCGCCCACGAGGACCTGCTGGAAGCGACGTTCGAGGGCGGCGTCCTTCTCGATGTACTGGCGGTACTCGTCCAGGGTCGTCGCGCCGATGAGTCGCAGTTCGCCGCGCGCCAGCAGCGGCTTGATCATGTTGCCCGCGTCCATCGCGCCCTCGGAGGCGCCCGCGCCCACGATGGTGTGCAGCTCGTCGATGAAGGTGACGACGTCGCCCTGGGCGTCCTCGATCTCCTTCAGTACCGCCTTCAGGCGTTCCTCGAACTCCCCGCGGTACTTCGCGCCCGCCACCATCGACGCCAGGTCCAGGGCGATGATGCGCCGATCGCGTAGCGATTCGGGGACGTCGCCCTCGACCATGCGCAACGCCAGCCCCTCCACGATCGCGGTCTTGCCGACGCCGGGCTCGCCGATCAGCACCGGATTGTTCTTGGTGCGCCGCGAGAGCACCTGGATCACGCGACGGATCTCGTCGTCGCGGCCGATCACCGGGTCGAGCTTGCCGGCGCGCGCCAGCGCCGTCAGGTCGCGTCCGTACTTCTCGAGGGACGCGAAGGTCTCCTCGGGGTTCTCGCTGGTGATCCGCGCCGAACCGCGGATGGTGCGCAGCGCGGCGAGGAGCGTCTCGCGGTCGGTGCCGAGCAGCCCCGCCCAGACGACCACGATGTGGTCGACCGACAGGTACTCGTCGCCGAGTTCACCGCGCAACTCGTCGGCGTCCTCGAGGCCCTGACGAGCCTCGGACGAGAGGCCCGGCTGCGAACCACCGACGGTCCGGGGTTCGCGCGCCACCTTCTCGTTGAGCGATGCCGTGATCATCACGGGATCGAGTTGCGCGGCCACCAGGAGGGGCCGCGCCACCCCCGCGGCGTCATTGAGCAGCGCCAGCAGCAGGTGCGCCGGCGTGACGTAGGGGTTGCCCGCGGCGCCCGCCTGGGTCGTCGCCCCCTGGAAGGCTTCACGGGTCTTTTGCGTCCAACGTTGGGGATCCAGGGTCATCTCACACCTCCGAGGGCCCCGCGACCCCGTGGGGGGCCGTCGAGGAAGATAGCGAGGGTGTTCGACACGGGCACCAGGTCGCGACGGTAGTGACGATGGGTCGCGGCCACCGAGGCGCGCGCCTCGTCACGTAGCGTGGCGACCTCCTC
>JABBOA010000095.1 GCA_019352075.1 Acidobacteriota bacterium
TGGAGCGCGCCGGCAGTGCGCCGGAGCGCACCGCGATGTTCGGGGGTACGATCGTTAGGCTGCTTGAACCGTCTGCGCCCACCGAGGCGCTGCAATGCCACTTCGCAGGGGCGATCAAGCGAACGATGCCGAGACCGTCGGTGAACACGGCCAGCTTTCCGGCGTTGCTGTGGGGGGCGAGCATGCGAACGTCCTTGGGCAGTTTGGCTGGCTTCACCCCGGATATTCCGTATGAGGTGTTACAGCTGTGCAGGGGCAGCATCGCGGACACCAGCCCAGGCGTGGCGACAGGCACCGACGCCGAAGCCACCGCAAGGGCTGGCGTGGTGGCCCACACCAGTGCGAAGCTCAACGCCACTGCCGCGGTCACGGTTCGAGTCCAGCGCAGTGCGACCTTGTTCATTGTGCTCCCTGGGTTCGCAGTCAGTGCCGCAATGCTCACTGTCATCGTTGATGGTCACTTTGACGAATTCATCGATCGCCGGCGCTGCAATCATACGTTCGAGCGCATTTCGTGGGAACCTGCACTCGCTGAGATGGGTTGCCCTGTATCCAACGAACTGGCGAACTCTACAGGATCTGAAGTCGGAGATCGATGACGCACGTTTTGACTGGATTCGATACCGACGGCCTGACTTACCCGACGTATGTATTTCCATACATCGGGTTATATAACAGACCAGATGTATGATGAACTCATCGATCGCGGTAGGTAACCAGAGGGGATCAAGGGGGCGGCGAATTCGCGGCAAGGTCGAACCCTGAGCCACCTCTCGTCGTACCGCCGGAGAGCACGTCCGGGCCATCGATCACCTACGAGGAGCGCCGCCTCGATTACGAGGACGAAAAGCTCGAGGCATACGGTGCGCGCAACCAACGCAAGTTGTCGAGGGGGCCGTATCGGGCGGCCGTCGCGCCCGCGATTGCGCGTAGTCGCGCTATCGATATTCCTTCTGATGTGGCCGCTTTCGCAGCCGAAGCTTCCGTGGAGATCGCGAGATTCGATCAAGAGATTGGCTCGGAGATCTCCAACTTCGCCTCGATACTCTTGTGATGCGAATCGGCATCATCCTCGCAAATCGAAGATCTCACCGCAGAGGCCGAGGCGGTTGCGCCTGCCGAGATCGGAGCGATCTCCAAGCGCCACGCATCGATGATCGTCGCTAACACCACGGCGATGAATCGTGCGCTCGAACTCGCCGATCGCCTTGACGAAGGGGCGATCATTTCCATACACGAGGCGCTGCTGGGGGACACCAACACTGAGTGGACCGGTCACTGGCGCACCGACCAGGTGCGCATTGGTGGCATCTCGGTTCACTCAGCACGTTTCGTTCCACCTCATCACGACCGTGTGCCGGCGGCGATGACCGACCTCGTCGGGTTCGTTCAGCGCATCGACCTACCAACCTTCGAGCTGGCCGCAGTCGCTCACGCCCAGTTCGAGACGATCCATCCATTCCCCGACGGAAACGGTCGTGTCGGCAGATCCCTTATCCACGCGATGTTGGGGAACCGAAGACTCTCGCGCAAAGTGACCGTGCCCGTGTCGGCGGGTCTCTTGTCGGACACTGAGGCCTACTTTGGATCCTTGAGCCAATACCGCCAGGGGAACCCTGTCGCGATCGTCGAGTTCATGGCCGGAGCGCCATTTGTTGCCATTAGCAACGGACGTCGTCTCGCCAATGATCTTCGCGAACTTGATGAGGATTGGCGGGTTCGATTGAAACCCCGCTCGGGTTCGGCATCTCAAAGATTGATGGAGGTAGTGCTTCGTCAACCCGCGATCGACGCCTCTCACGTGAGGAGCACATTGGCGGTTGCCCAATCCACCGCAGACAATGCAATCGGACAACTCGTCGACGCGGGAATTTTGACTGAGATCTCCGGATACCGTCGCAATCGTCGCTGGGTGGCTACCGAGGTGGTCTCTGCAGTGGACGCGTTCGCCAAGCGCGCTGGTCGGGATCGAGTGAGCTAACTCAAGGTTCTTGGGAGGAGTGGCCTCCACTTGCTCGACGATTCATGAGGTTGGCGTCTCGTCGGCTGATTCAATCCCACTGAGGGATGCCGGTTGAAATAGCGAGTCGAAAATTCGTTTCCAAATCTCCCACGGCCAGGAGTTTTAAGTGGTGCGCCGGCCGGGACTTGAACCCGGAACCTGTTGATTAAGAGTCAAATGCTCTGCCAATTGAGCTACCGGCGCGAGAAAAGTCTACACGGTGAACGTGAGTCGCTCGATCCGCGCGGCTCTCATTGAGATCTCAGTGAGAAATGTTGATCACGCTTGTCGCATCCTCAGGAACGCGCTGTGACACTTGGGGTGAGCGACGGGGGTCGAACCCGCGACCTCCAGGACCACAACCTGGCGCTCTAACCAACTGAGCTACGCCCACCAAGACTCTCCAGTATTACACAACGAGTATGGGGACGCGCGTGACACCGGGAATTGCTACGACTCCCGTTAGTAGCCTGCCGGTGCTGGTCGAGTGACGAATTTTTTCAGGGGCGTGGCGTTCGCCGTGGTCGACGCGGCCTTGAGTACGTACCACGTACCGCCGTACGATACGAGACCCTCGCCATTGGTGCTCCCCGCCCGGCCATCACCCGCGAAGCGGTACAGGGGATATGAATTGAACGTCACCTGCTTCATCGCACCCGGGCGCGCGACGAAGCCGACTTTTCCTCGTACACCCGGCCCTAGCGAGACCCGGGCAATCGATTTCTTCACGAGTACCGGGGGCCAATACGTCAAGCAAGCGCCGGAGCAGTGCAGGTGCGACGACTTCTCGCTGCTGAGCAGGTACAGGGTCTCGTGCGATGAATTGACCAGGACCGGCGTGGATCCCTTGACTCGCAGGGCCTCGAGGAACGGTTTCGAGGACGCGTAGGAGGCCCCCGTGGGGACCACTGCTCCCGCTGCTACGAGCGCGAGCGCGACGGACGTGGTTCGCCGACCGAGTCTGGACCACATGGCTTGCTGCGGTTGGTGTGATGACATTTCTTCCCCCCTCTTTCGAACCGACGGCTAGTTCGCTGAATCGCCGTCGCACTGCTCAGCGTAGGGTCTGACTGCGCGCGCGTGCCGTGCCTCTCCGCGATGCACGGCCCCCGCCCTCCATCGCCTGCCGACGCCTCGACACCGGTGAGTACCATTGGGGCGCGCCCCTGTAGCTCAACTGGATAGAGCAGACGGTTTCTACCCGTCAGGTTGCGGGTTCGACTCCTGCCGGGGGCACTGTTGCTCGGTGCTTCGCCGGGGCTCGTACGACGGCGGTCGCCGATGGGAAGCCCCGCGGTCGCGTTGTGGCGAGGACCGACGTCAGCTGAGCGCTCGCGATGGCGCCACCCCGGACATTTGTCGCGTCGATGACTAGCTTGGGGGGAGTGGGTCGTTTGCCCATGCGCGCGCGATGGCCGGGGATATAGTTGCATCGAAGCGACGAAAGAAGCCATCGATCGTGTTGACGAAGTGCCCGAAGACCGCGACGAGTCAATGCGCGCGTGCGACGCGGCATCTGTGCCAATATCGAGAGATTCAGAACTCGGTTATCAGGGGGCGGACAACACGATGAGTGAACCATCGAGCACATCGTCGACGCCCGGATCGGTGAACGTCAGTCTGAGCGACGTGACCAAATCATTCGAGGGCGTCGTCGCCGTCGACCATTTGAACCTCACCGTCAATGACGGTGAGTTCTTCAGCTTGCTCGGACCATCCGGTTGCGGTAAGACCACCACCCTGCGAATGATCGGCGGATTCGAGGAGCCGACCTCTGGTCGCATCGTGCTCGGTGGGCGCGACGTGACGTATACGGCGCCGTATCACCGTGACGTCAACACGGTGTTCCAGTCCTACGCGCTCTTCCCGCACCTCGACGTCTACGAGAACGTGGCCTTCGGCCTACGACGTAAGAAGGTGGCCAAGTCCGACGTGCGTGCCAAGGTCGGCGCCATCCTCGAGATTGTCGACCTGCCCGGCTACGAGAAGCGTCGAGTGAATCAACTCTCGGGGGGGCAACAGCAACGAATCGCGCTGGCTCGTGCGCTGGTCAATGAGCCAGCGTTGTTGTTGCTCGACGAGCCGATGTCGGCGCTCGACGCGAAGTTGCGCCACCAGATGCAGATTGAGCTCAAATCGATCCAGTCGCGAGTGGGCATCACCTTCTTGTACGTCACTCACGACCAGGAGGAGGCGATGACGATGTCGGACCGCCTGGTAGTGATGCGACAAGGAAAGATCGAGGGGATCGGCTCACCCCAGGACGTGTACGACAATCCGGCGACCGAGTTCGTAGCGACGTTCCTTGGCGCGTCGAATCTGCTGTCGGGCCGGGTGGCCGGTCAGCTGGGCGACATGACCACGGTGACACTCGACATCGGTGCGACGTTGGAAGTTCCGACGTCGCGAATCCCCACGTCGACCGTGGGCTCAGCGATCAAGGTGGGTGTGCGACCAGAGAAGATCCGCATCCACGCGGGGGGTACGGCACCGAGTTCAGGGGGCAATACCCTTCGTGGCAGGGTGCGCGTCTCGACGTTCACCGGGGTGGGGAACCAGTATCTCGTCGAGACGTCGGCGGGTGAGGACATCACCGTCTACGCGCAGAACATCGGGGAGGAACTGGCTCCTCGCAGCGGCGAGGAGGTCGTCTTGAGTTGGCCGACGGAACACACTTTCGCGGTCCGACCAGCCGAGAATCAGATCAGCAGTGATGAATTAACGAGCTAGGGAGACACCATGGAAGAACAGGGACACGACAAGGACCAGCCCGCGGGGATGGACGCGGCGTTATGGCGGGGCATGACGCAGAAGCGTTTCTCGCGGCGACAGACCTTAGGTATGTCGGGCGTGGGTCTCGCCTCGCTCATCTTGGCGGCGTGCGGCTCGCCCAGCCCGTCCAAGCCGTCGGCGAAAGCGGTGGGCTCCAGCACGTGGTGGCAGGATCAGAAGTTGAACCACGTGGTCAACTTCGCGAACTGGCCGTACTACATCGACCTACTGGCCGGCAAGCACCCGACGTTGGAGCACTTCACCTCCACCACCGGCATCAAGGTGAACTACTTCGA
Source organism: Acidobacteriota bacterium (assembly GCA_019352075.1). GTDB lineage: Bacteria > Actinomycetota > Acidimicrobiia > Acidimicrobiales > RAAP-2 > RAAP-2. The sequence continues at coordinate 5,071 of JABBOA010000095.1, forward strand.
AGTGATCCAGGACAACGCGTCGTTCTACCAGAAGATCCGCCCGTCCCTCGCGGCAGGCCAGTACAGCGGCTACGACATCGTGGTGATGACGAACAATAATCCGCAGTTGGGTTACCTCATGCAGCTGGGCTGGTTGATCCCCCTCGACCACTCGATGATGACGAACTACAACAAGTACGCCGGTCCGTTGATCAAGAGTCCGTCGTGGGACCCGGGCAACAAGTACACGATGGCCTGGCAATCGGGCTGGACGGCGGTCGGATACAACAATCAGCAAGTGAAGGACCCCGGTACCAGTATCGATATCCTCTTCAACAAGAAGTACGCCGGCAAGGTCGGCATGCTGTCGGACCCCTTCGAGCTGGGGAGCGCGGGTCTCCTCGCCGTCGGCGTGGAGCCAGCGTCCTCGACCGAGTCGGATTGGGCCAAGGCGGCCAAGAAACTCAAGCAGCAGAAGAGTGACGGGATCGTCGCCGCCTACTACGACCAGAGTTACATCCAGCACCTGAAGAACGGTGACATCATCGTGTCGATGTGCTATTCGGGTGACATCTTTCAGGCCGACCTCAACAGCAACTACAAGGACCTGACGTTGATGTTGCCCGAGGAAGGGGCCATGTTGTGGACGGACAACATGTGCATCCCCAAGTATTCCCAGAATCCCCTGGACGCCATGAAGCTGATGGACTACTTCTACGACCCCCAGGTACAGTCGGTCGTCGAGTACTACAACGATTACATCTGTCCCGTCCCGGCGGCCAAGCAGGAGCTCTTGCACCCCACGGGCTGGAACAAGGCGGCGCTAGCGTCGCTCACCCCGTCGGTGGGACTGCCGACGTCAGTGACCGCGAACTCCAACATCGTCTTCCCGACGCCCGCGCGCATCAAGGCGTCCAAGGGCTACTACAACTTCACGGACCAAGCCGAGATTGACGCCTGGAACAATCTCTTCTTGCCGATCATCCAGGGGGCATGAGTTCACCCCGGCCTCACGGGGCCAGGAGGAAGGGCCTCGCGCCCTACCTCCTGAGCCTTCCGGCGGGACTGTGGCTTCTGCTGCTCTTCGTCGTGCCGTTGCTGATCATGCTGTCGATCACCCTGAAGACCTGCAGTCCGGCCTCGGGGGCATGCGTGATGACCTGGCAGTGGGGCGAGTTGCCGCGCGTGGTGAATCAGTACCGTAGTCAGTTCGTCACCAGCCTGGTCTTCGCGTTCGTGGCCACCCTGGTCGACTTGGTGATCTCGTTTCCGATCGCTTACTGGATCGCTTTCTACGGGGGCCGCCGCAAGAACTTCTTCCTGATCATGTTGCTCGTGCCGTTCTTCGTCTCCTTCATCATCCGGACCCTGGTCTGGCAGTTCATCCTGTCCAACAACGGCGTGGTGCTGAGCTTCCTGCGGGGCAACCATCTCGTGCCGTCGAGTTTCCACGTCCTAGGGACCGGCCTCGCGGTCGTGGCCGGTTTGGCCTACAACTACCTGCCCTTCACCGCGCTGCCGCTCTACGTGGCACTAGAACGAATCGACCGACGGGTGCTCAACGCGGCGAACGATCTCTACGCCACGCGTCGCGTGACCTTCCTTCGCGTGATCCTGCCCCTCGCCATCCCGGGTGTCTTCGCGGCGTTCCTGCTGACCTTCATACCCGCGTTCGGCGACTACGTCAATCAGGAGATCCTGGGCGGGACCGCCAACACGATGATCGGTACCGTGATCCAGAACCTCTTCCTGATCGATTCCGACTACGCGGGCGGGGCATCCTTATCGGCGGTCCTGCTGGTCATCTCGCTGCTGGGAATCTGGCTGTACGCGCGCCTCCTGGGCTCGCGCACGATTGAGGAGTACCTATGAGCGTCGACGCGCCGTTACTGGAGTCCGCGCGGCCGGCGGCGGGTTCGATTCCTCGTCGGCCCCGACACCTGGGTCGATTCGTCCTGCCCGCGTACTCCTGGCTGGTGATCGCGTATCTCGTCTTTCCCATCGTCGTGATGATGGTCTACAGCTTCAATCGCGTCACGGCGGGTCTGCAACTCGTGAGTTTCTCCTGGAACGGCTTCACGTGGCAGTGGTATCGCCAATGGAGCAACATCCCCGGACTCACGTCGGCTTTCTGGCTATCGATCCGCCTGGCGATCGTCAGTACCGTCATCGCCACGATATTGGGAACGTTGCTCGCCATCGCGTTGGTGCGCTACCGGGGGAAGCAATTCCGGGGCAAGGCGGGATTTGAACAGATCCTGTTCCTCAATATCGCCGCACCCGAAATCGTCATGGGCGCTTCGCTGCTGGGGCTGTTCGTCACCTTCAACGTCGCGCGCGGGTTCTTCACGTTGGTCTTGGCGCACGTGATGTTCTCCATCGCCTACGTGACGGTGACGGTGCGCGCTCGACTGTCGGGTTTCGACGTCGCGCTCGAGGAGGCGTCGTACGACCTCGGGGCCAACCCGCTCGACACTTTTCGCCTCGTCACACTGCCGCTCATCATGCCCGGCGTTCTGGCGGGAGCGTTGATGGCCTTCGCGTTGTCGATCGACGACTTCGTGACCTCGAATTTCGTGAGCGGCTCGAACGTGCCCTTCCCGGTGTGGGTCTATGGCGCCTCTCGTGTGGGGACGCCGCCGCAGGTGTTCGTGTTCGGTACGGTGATCTTCACCGTCGGGATCGTCTTCGCCCTCTTGAGCCTCGTAGTGTCCAAGAAGAAGGCGTAGGCGGTCTCGACCACGGCGTTGAACGGATTCGGATGGTGAAGGTGCACGCCGCTCCGTTGAGGACCGGCCCCCTCGAGTGCGATTCCTCGGCGACTGGTGGGTGCCGGCATTCTGGCGGTGGCCCGATCGCGGCTGTCGGTGCCGCGGCAGGGCCGTAGCGATCATGGCTGTCCTCGAACGCTCGGCGATGGGCCGACTGGCTCTTCGAGGGAGATGGCCCCAGCACCGAGTGAGGGGGCTCGTTCTCCGGGCCCTGGAGTCGGGGAGGCGGGATTCGAACCCGCGGCCTCTGCGTCCCAAACGCAGCGCGCTAACCAAGCTGCGCTACTCCCCGTCGCCCCAATCGCCGTCGCGCGCTTTCGGGAACGTCTCCACACTACTTGGGCTCGTGGCGCGAACCCCGAGCACGCGAACCCCGAGCACGCGAACCCTGGGTGTACCAGGACCCGTACCGCGAGAACCACGTCGTGGCAATCGCGTCGACCTCCTTCGGCAAACTCGGGATACGATGGGGCGCGGTAAATACGCCTCACCTGAGT
>JABBOA010000096.1 GCA_019352075.1 Acidobacteriota bacterium
GCGTCGACGGCTAGACTAGTGACCCTGTGCGCGACTGATGGTCGTGCTCTCTTCGCCCAAGGAGTTGACATGTCAGAGACCACGTTGCACGCGTCCACGGACCGCGCTCAGGGAAGTCGCAACTCGCGTCGCCTGCGCACCGCAGGTTCGATCCCGGCGGTCGTCTACGGCGAAGGCGTGAGCCCGCTGCCCGTGTCGGTCGACGCCAAGAGCTTTCGCACCGCGGTCTCGGGCGAGCAGGGCCTGAACACCTTGATCGACCTCGACGCCGACGGCCAGACCTTCATCGTCATGGCCCGCGAGATCCAGCGTCATCCGGTGCGCGGCACCGTGGCGCACATCGATTTCCAGGTCGTCGACCCTCACAAGCCCGTGGTCGCGGTGGTGGCGTTGCACATGGTGGGCGACGCGGTGGAAGTGCGCCACGCCGACTGGGAGATCGACCAGCAACTGTTCAACCTCGAGGTCCTGTCGCGTCCCGACAAGATCCCCACCCACATCGACGTCGACATCTCGCACCTCACCCCCGGTATGGCGATTCGCGTGGGTGACGTGGTACTGCCCGAGGGCGTCGCGCCCGCGGGCGACCCCGCCATCTCGGTCGTCAACACCCACGCGGGCCGAGCGGCCAAGACGGCCGACGCGAAGTCGTAGTCAGCCGTGGCGCTGCGGCGCTCGGTGCCCGCGGGCCGGCGCGGTAGTGCCAGCACGCTCGTTCTCGTGGGACTCGCCAATCCGGGTGACGAGTACGCCGGTTCTCGTCACAACGTCGGTGGCGACGCCGTGCGGCTGTTGGCCGAGCGACGTGGCGCCCGCCTCGTCCTCGAGCGACGCCAGCGCGCACTCACCGCGACCGTCGCCACGCCCGCGGGTCCCGTCACCCTGGCGGTGCCCATCACCTACATGAACGAATCGGGGGCCGCGGTGGTGCCGCTGCTCACGCGCACCTCGCTGGAGGACCTGGCGCGACTGGTCGTCGCCCACGACGACCTCGACCTCGAGCCCGGGCGCCTTCAACTCAAGTTCGGGGGCGGACTCGCGGGCCACAACGGTCTTCGCTCGATCGCTGGCGTGCTGGCCACCCACGACTTCACCCGACTGCGCATCGGCATCGGTCGACCCGCGCGCAAGGAGCAGGTCACCGACTACGTCTTGCGGCGCCCCAGCGGTGCGCGTCGCGCGCAGCTCGCCGCCGACGTGCAGCGCGCGGCCGACGCCCTCGAGCTCCTGCTCGAGACGGACCTGGACGCCGCCCAACGTCAGATCAACGCCGGACGTGACTGAGTCCACCGGACTTCGTCGAGTGCTCGAGCTCGTCGCGCCCACTCTGCGGGCGGCGAACGCCGCGGGCTCCTTCGTCCCCAGTGGTTTCGCGACCCCACTCGCCGTGGCGTCCTACGCGCTCGAGCACCCGGGTCTCGTGGTCGTGACGGCCACGTCGACGGAGGCCGATCAACTCGGTGACGCGCTGCGGGCGCTCCTGGGGCCCGACGCGAAGGTCGCTCACTTCGCGGCGTGGGACACTCACCCGCTCGAGCGCGTGAGCCCCGACAGTTCAGTGATGGCCGAACGGGCGCTCCTGCGTTGGCGCCTGGGCGAGGGCGAACGCCCCGACCTCGTGGTGGCACCGATTCGCGCACTCGCGCAGATCCTGCCGCCCGAGCCCCCCACGGCCCCCACGGTGCTCACCCGCGGGGGCGAACGCGATCGCGACGACTTCCTCGCCGAGCTGGTGCGACTGGGCTACCGCCGCGAGAGCCTGGTGGAGCACCGCGCCGAGTTCGCGGTGCGCGGTGGGATCGTCGACGTCTGGCCCGCCCACGCCCACGAACCGGTGCGCCTGGACTTCTTCGGTGACGAGATCGAACGCCTCACCACTTTCGATATCGCCTCGCAACGTTCGACGACCGACCTCGAGCGCATCGACGTGGGTCCGGCGCGCGAGTGGCTGCCCTCGGCGGCGACGCGCACGTACGCCGAGGTCCTGGCGCGCAGTGAGCCCTGGGGTCGCGAGGTGTTCGACCGCCTCGCGCAGGGTCACTCGTTCGACGGGATGGAGGGATGGATGCCGCTCCTGACGCCGTCGCGGCGCACCCTGCTCGACGAGGTGACCGACCTCACGTGTCTCGTGGTCGAGCCCGCCCGGGTGCGTCGGCGCCTCGAGGACCTGCTCGACGAGGAGCGCGAGTTGACCACCGCGGTCGCCGCCACCTGGCGCGCGACCCTCGAGGTTCCCCTGCTGCACAACACCTTCGACGAGGTGCTCGCCGGGCGCGTCACGCTCACCGTCGCGCACGACGCGCCGGGGGGCGGTCCCGAACTCCTGCTCACGTCGCCGCCCGTCGTCCAGGGCGATCCCGCGCGCATCGCGGCGCACGTGCGCACCTGGAGCCCGGCGCGTCGCGGGGTGGTGCTGACCTCGAACGCCGCGGCACTCTCGCGGATGACCGATCAACTGCGCGCCGAGGGACTCGAGGTGTCCGCGGACCCCGACAAGGTGCTCGACGTGCGCCTCAGTGTCATCCAGAGCACGTTGCCCGCCGGCTTCTACCTCGAGTCGCCCGAGGTGGTGGTGTGGTCCGAAGGCGATCTCACCGGTCGCCGGTCGGTGCACCGGGTCGCGCGCACCCGCACGCGCACCGTCGACGGCTTCTTCGACGACCTGGCGATCGGTAGTTACGTGGTGCACCGCATGCACGGGGTGGCGAAGTTCTCGGGCACCACGACGCGCGCCATCAACGGTACGACGCGTGACTACCTCATCCTCGAATTCAAGGACGGCCGCAGCTACTGGCCCACCGAACAGATCGACGCGCTCACGCCGTACTCCGGCGGCGACGCGCCGACGCTCTCGCGCATGGGCGGGGCCGAATGGCAGAAGACCCGGGCCAAGGCGCGAGCCGCGGCGTACCTGGTCGCCCAGGATCTCGTCAACCTCTACCGGCAGCGCACGGTGGCCGTCGGACACGCCTTCAGTCCCGATTCGGCGTGGCAACGAGAGATGGAGGACCTCTTCCCCTACGCGCTCACCCCGGACCAGGCCGAGGCCGTCGACGCCGTCAAGGCCGACATGGAGCGCGAGCGCCCGATGGACCGACTCGTCGTGGCCGACGTCGGGTTCGGCAAGACCGAGATCGCCGTGCGCGCGGTCTTCAAGGCCGTCCAGGACAACAAGCAGGTCGCCATCCTGGTGCCCACGACCCTGCTGGCGAGCCAGCACTTCGCCACGTTCGCCGAACGCTACGCCGGATTCCCGGTGAAGGTGGCACTCCTGAGCCGCTTCGTGGACGACACCGAGACCCGCGCCACCCTCGAGGGGCTCAAGGACGGGTCCATCGACGTCGTCGTGGGGACGCACCGACTCCTGTCGGCGTCGGTGACCTTCAAGGACCTGGGACTGCTCGTGGTCGACGAGGAGCAACGCTTCGGCGTGAATCACAAGGAGGCCATCAAGTCGCGTTCGGTCGGCGTCGACGTGTTGACGCTGTCGGCCAGTCCCATCCCGCGCACCCTGGAGATGGCCTTCGCCGGGATCCGGGACCTCTCCATGGTGACCACGCCGCCGGCGGACCGCCGACCGATCCTCACCCACGTCGGCGAGTACGACGAGGCGGCGGTCGTCGAGGCCGTGCGCCGCGAACTGCTGCGCGAGGGACAGGTCTTCTTCGTGCACAATCGCGTCGCGGACATCGACGAGGTGGCGCGGCGCATCGGACAACTGGTGCCCGACGCGCGCGTCGCCGTCGCGCACGGCCAGATGGACGAGGGGACCCTCGAACGGGTCATGCTCGACTTCTGGGAGCGACGCTTCGACGTCCTCGTGTGCACCACGATCGTCGAATCGGGCATCGACCTGCCCTCGGTCAACACCCTCATCGTCGATCGCGCGGAGCGACTCGGCTTGGGCCAGATGCACCAGTTGCGCGGGCGCGTCGGTCGCAGTGGACAACGCGCCTACGCCTATCTCTTCCACGCGGCCCACCAGGTGCTCTCAGAGACCGCCTTCGAACGCCTGCGCACCATCGGCGACAACACCGCGCTGGGTAGCGGCTTCAAGATCGCCATGCGCGACCTCGAGATCCGCGGCGCGGGCAACCTGCTGGGCCACGACCAGTCGGGTCCCGTGGCGGCGGTGGGCTACGACCTCTACGTCCAACTGGTCGCCGAAGCGGTGGCCGACGCCAAGGGGATCGTCGTGCCCGAGGTGGTCCCCATCACCCTGGACGTGCCCGGCGAGGCCCATCTGCCCAAGGACTACGTCGAGGCCGACGACGCGCGGCTCGAGGCCTACCGTCGCCTCGCCGGTGTCGGGGACCTCGCCGAACTCGAGGACCTGCGCCTCGAGTGGATCGACCGATACGGCGCGCTGCCGGGACCCGCCACGGGGCTGCTCGAACTCGCCGAGCTACGCCTGCACTGCCTGGCCCACGGCGTCACCACCCTGCAGGTGCTCGCGGCCAAGGTGGGGGTGCGCAGTCGGCCCGTCGTGCGCCTGAGCCCGCTGGAGTTGAGCCTGTCGGCGCAGATGCGCGTGCGCCGGCGCTACGGGTCGCGGGCCTACAACGAGGAGAGCCGGGAGTTCCGTAGCGAATGGCCCGAGGCGCTCACCACGGGCGCGCTCGTCGCACTGGTGGAGGAACTCTTCACCGAGACGAACCCTTCGCCGTGACTCGCTAGCATCGTAAGGGTGCGTCGCGTCATCCTCGTCCTGGTTCTCGCCGTCGTCGGTGCGGGGTGGTACGGATACTCGGGCTCGCGCATCGCCTTCGCGGTGAACGGCACCTCGGTGAGCCAGAGTCAGTTCCGCGCGGAACTGCGCGCCTTCGAGTCCAATCCCGGGCTCTTTTGCTACATGAGTTCCCTGGCCAACGTCGCCCTGGCCCAGCGCGGCGCCGGCAACGACACGGTCACCGCGGCGGGCGAGACGGCGTGGGCCAACTTGCGTGTCGAGGGCATCGCCATCAACCAGTACGTCGCGGTGGCCCTCAAGCACCACCCCAGTGCCGCGGAATTGGCGAGTGCGACCGTTTCGCTGGAGGGCGAGTTGTCCCAGGCGGCGGCCCAGACCTCCAACACCTGTGCGGGCACCCCGGCGCAGGCCCTCGCCGCGATGCCCGCGGAGCTGCGCGCCGCCCAGATCGAGGATCAGGCCTCCTCGGTCTACCTGGTGAGCAAGTTGAACGCGACGATCCCCCTGACCGCGACGGCGATCAAGGCGTACTACCAGTCGCACCAGTCGCGCTACGACCGCCTCTGCGTGGCGGTGGCGGTGGTGTCGCCGGCCAACGTGAACGCTTTCGGCGCGTCCCAGGCGCAGGGCCTCTCGGTGGCCGCCCTGGCCAAGAAGTACTCCGTGGACAAGTCGGCGGCCCAGGGCGGCGCCTACGGCTGTTTCACGCCCGCGTCGTCCTCCTACGCCAGCGTGCGCAACGACGTGGGTACCACGCCGGTGGGCCACTTCCCCACGACGCCGCAGTCGATCACCTACAACGGCGGGACCTACGCGCTCTACGTGGCGCCGACCAGCAAGTCGCCGACGCCCTTCGCCCAGGCGCAGGGTGTGGTCATCAGCGACATCCAGGCCAGTAACGCCACCGCGGCCAACAGCGTGAAGGCCTCGATCCTCTACGCCGCGGCCATCGCCCTCGATCCGGCCTACGGTCGCTGGGGTCTGGGCTCGAACGGTCCGACCATCTTCGCCCCCGGCCTCCCCCCGACCTCCGGCCCAGCGACGACGGCGCAACTGACCACGGCTTCGACCACGCCCTACCAGTGAGCCGCGCGCGACTTCGCGTCGTGGGGCTCGGTCCGGGCGACGCGCGCTACGTGACGGCGGCGACGACGAACGCGTTGCGTGACGCCGCCGTCGCGCGGCTGCGCACGCGCGTGCACCCGGCGGCCGCTGACTTCGACGTGGCGAGTTACGACGAGTGGTACGAGCGCGCGGACTCCTTCGACGAGCTCTACGCGCGCATCGTCGAGGACCTGGTGCGCCTGGCGCAGTCCTCACCCACGCGCGAGGCGGTCTACGCCGTGCCGGGTTCGCCGGTGGTCGCGGAGCGCACCGTCGAACTCTTGCGCGAGCGTGACGAGGTCGAGGTGATCTGCGAGCCGGCGGTCTCGGTGATCGACGTGGCCTGCGCCGCCCTCGGGGTCGATCCCATGGCTCGCGGACTGCGCGTGCTCGACGCCCTCGATTCGACCGAACCCTTCCGCGGACCCGGACCGCTGCTCATCCTGCAGACCTACGCGCCCGAAGTCCTGGCGACGGTGGCCGACCGCCTGCCCGGGGCGACACCGGTGGACGTCCTGTATCACCTGGGGCTGGCCGATCAACGGATCGTGCGCGTCAGCGCCGGCGACCTGGCCGGGTTCGCCGACGCCGATCACCTGACCTCGCTCTACGTCGAGGGGCTGCGCACCGCTGGCGCGGCGATGGACGATCTGGTGAGTCTCACCCGTCGTCTACGCGCGCAGTGCCCCTGGGACCAGGAGCAGACGCACGAATCCCTGACGCCCTACCTGGTCGAGGAGTCCTACGAAGCCCTCGACGCCCTCACGGCCCTGGCGGCGATGATCGACGCGGGCGCGCACGACGACGCGGTCGTGGCCCACGCCGAGGAGGAACTCGGGGACCTGCTCTTCCAGGTGCTCTTTCACGCCGAACTCGGCGACGAGGAGGGGCGCTTCACCCTGGCCACGATCGCCGACGCGGCCCGCGACAAGCTCACCGGCCGCCACCCGCACGTCTTCGCCGACGCGGTCGTGCGCGACGCCGCCGAGGTCGCGCAACGCTGGGAGGTGATCAAGCGCGCCGAGAAGGGTCGCACCAGCGTGCTCGACGGCATCTCGTGGTGGGCGCCGTCACTCAGTCTGCACGCCAAGGTGCTGCACCGCGCGCGTTCCCTGGCGCTGACCGGCACGGCCGCGCAGGAACGCGACCGCGCGACGTCGCTGCTCGCGTCGTTGTCGCTGGCGCACGACGGCGAGGACGACGGCGAGGACGACGACCAGGCGCGCGCGCGGCGCGACGACCTGGGTGACGCGATCGCCGCGCTGAGCGCCCTGGCCGCCACCCAAGGCGTCGACCTCGAATCGCTGTTGCGCGATCGGGTGCTCGCGTTGCGCGACCAGATACGTGGTATCGAAGCCGCGGCCCCGGCCGACGACGGGGGCGCGCACTAGCCTGAGAAGCGGAGATTCGAAGGAGAGACGCCATGAGCGCGATTGAAGTAGTCCTGGGCCGGCAAATCTTGGATTCGCGCGGCAACCCGACCGTCGAAGCCGAAGTGCACCTCGAGTCGGGGGCCTTCGGCCGCGCCGTCTCGCCGTCGGGCGCGTCCACGGGAACCCGTGAAGCCGTCGAATTGCGCGATGGGGGGACCGAGTGGGGTGGCAAGGGAGTCGGCCGCGCCGTGCAGTTCGTCAACACCGAGATCAACGACGCGCTCGAGGGCTACGACGCCGAGGACCAACGCGCCGTCGACTACGCCATGATCGACCTCGACGGCACGCCCAACAAGGGGCGTCTGGGTGCCAACGCGATCCTCGCGGTCTCCCTCGCCACGGCCAAGGCCGCGGCCATGGAGAGCGACTTGCCCCTCTACAGCTACCTCGGCGGGGTCAACGCCCACGTGTTGCCGGTGCCCATGCTCAACGTCGTCAACGGCGGTGTGCACGCGAAGAACTCCATCGACTTCCAGGAGTTCATGGTCATGCCGATCGGTGCGGCGTCCTTCTCCGAAGCGCTGCGCTGGGGCACCGAGACGTACCACGCGCTCAAGAACGTGTTGGCCCAGCGGGGCCTCTCGACGGCGGTGGGTGACGAGGGCGGTTTCGCCCCCGACCTGCCCGACAACGAGACCGCGGTGAAGGTCCTCATCGAGGCCATCGAGTCCACCGGGCGCACCCCGGGACGCGACATGGCCATCGCGCTCGACCCGGCGGCCAGTGAGATCTTCCGTGAGGGCGCCTACCACCTCGACGGCGAAGGGCGCGTCCTTTCCAGCGCGGAATTGGTGGACTACTGGGTCGACCTGTGCGACCGCTACCCCATCGTCTCGATCGAGGACGGCATGGCCGAAGACGACTGGGACGGCTGGGCCCTCATGACCGAGAAACTGGGCCAGCGCATCCAGCTCGTGGGTGACGACCTGTTCGTGACCAACGTCGAGTTGCTCCAGAAGGGCATCGACCGCGGCGTGGCCAACTCGATCCTCATCAAGCTCAACCAGATCGGCAC
>JABBOA010000097.1 GCA_019352075.1 Acidobacteriota bacterium
GCAATTCGTGAACCACTTCGTCAATTTACGAGTGAGAAAAACACCAGTCACCTAGGAGACTGTCGATTGGCGCCCGGCTGGTGCGTAGTCTCAGAGTCGTGAGTTCGGGATATGTCCGAACCGAAGCAACGACCTGAATATGGTCGAGTCGACCACCCTGGTGGGTAGTGAGGTGGTCCCTCTACCGACGATCTGGAATCGCACGTTTTATTTAGCCTGGATCCACCGTGAAGATGCTGGCCCGAGGGGCTGACCATACGCGAAAAAGGTGTCCCCATCAGGTGGAATTTGTGTTACCACACAACAAATTCACCTATTCAGAAGGACACCTTTTCGATGCAGCCTTTGCACACCTCTTCGGACCTGTCGGTGATGTTCGATGACGACCACGCGGTCGCCAATGCCGGCCTCGTTCTAGCCAGTCTGCTCAGCGAGAAGCTGGGCTTGGAAGAACTCTGCGACCAGACGATCTCCATCGCTCCGTTCCCTGGTCGACGCGCGGCGACCCTGATGCATTCACTCGTCGTCGGAGGAACCTGCATCGACGACGCCAACGTCTTGCGTTCGGGATCGACCGCGTCGGTGCTCTCGCATCGGGTGATGGCGCCCTCGACGCTCGGCACGTTTCTGCGCGGCTTCACCTTCGCTAACGTGCGCCAACTCGACTCGGTCGCTGAGATGTTGCTGACGCGCGCGTGTGCCCTCGGCACCGGACCCGGCGAAGATTCCATGACCATCGATATCGACTCCACGATCTGCGAGGTCCACGGCGCCCACAAGCAGGGTGCCTCCTACGGCTACACCAAGGTGCTCGGCTTTCACCCGGTCCTAGCGACGCGTGCCGAGACCGGCGTGGTGTTGCACCTGCGCCTTCGCAAAGGATCATCGAACACCCAGCGTGGCGCCCAGAGATTCGTTCGCGAGGTGGTGGGTCGCGTGCGCCGGGCGGGGGCCAGTGGCGAACTCACGCTACGTGCCGACTCGGGCTTTTACTCCCACTACGTGGTGCGCGCCTGTCAAGACCACGACGTGCGTCTCTCGATCACCGTGCGCCAAACCCCAGTGATCACTAAGGTCATCGAACTGATCACTGCAGAGAGTTGGACATCAATCGATTACACGATGAACGGCGAGGCCTGGGTCGCAGAGACCGACTTTCAAGGACACCGTTTGATCATTCGTCGCACGAAACCCCACGAGCCGCGCCCCGCCCTCTTCCCCGACTACGGCTACCACGCCTTCGTGACTGACCGCGAGGGTGACTGCGTCGCTCTCGACGCCGATCACCGTCGTCACGCCGTCGTCGAACTCGCCATCCGCGACCTCAAAGAAGGCTCGGGGCTCGACCCTGTCCTTCGGGTCACTTCAACGCCAACGTGACGTGGAGCGTGCTGACGTCGATCGCCCACAACCTCGTGCGCTGGGTCGCTGCACTGGGTCTCGAGATGACCGGACCACTGGTTGCCAAGACGATCCGTCGTAAGTTCGTTTCGGTGCCCGGTCGTCTCACTACGTCCGCTCGTCGTCGACACCTCCACTTGCCGAGCAGATGGCTGTGGACCGCGCACTGGAGTCAGTGCTTCACGCGTCTCGCGGAACTGGCGACCTGACCTATCAATGTCGAGGTCGCTCGCGCACTGCCCGGCGACTTCCAGCGCGAACAAGTTACCAGAATCATCGGGCTGGAGACCCGACGCGTCGACTCGACGAACCCACGCTCGCGCCCCAGAAAACCAGGACTGAACTTGAGGTTTTGGCTTCGAATTGGTCGACTACTTCACCTGCGCGGTTAATCGAGGCTAGGACAAGGGACAGGTCGCAACGAATCATCCGGATAGCACGGAGACTGTTGGCGGCGACACCATGTTCGTCTCGTTCCCGGGAACAACGAGGAGACAAATCGCGACGAGCGGTGAACATGGTCCTTTGCCATGAACGCGGTCGAACTCCTTTCAAAGTGCGAACTCTTGACCACACGGTGTTCGCCACGACGGAGATATCGGTCCGATCGGATCGGAATCTTCGGCCGTCCCACTGGGTGAGTATCCCCTGGAGACGACTGTGGCCGCCGGTCCGGCGGAGCCGGGCCGGCGGCCAAGGAAGTTCAACTGCAGAGCAGGAACGCCGGCAGGTGGTCAGACTGCGATGCGTCGAGCAGGTTATTGAACGCCCTCACGACGTCGGGGAAATCCTTCGCCATGGTGATGCCGTTCCTATACATCGCAATCAGGCCGGTCTCCACCGTCACGCCCAACTGGCACGACAATGTGCGCGTTGCGGGTGCCACTGCACCAGTGGTAGTGGAAGCGGGAACCGCAATCCCGTGCGCCGTCATCAACGCCGTCAACGTGGCCACGTGTTGGGTCTCGGAGTTGACGATGTTGTTGAACGGCCGAACCGCGCCGATTCTGGCGATGACGTTCTTATACGTCGCGAGCGCGTTGCGCTCCTGGTTCAGCGCAGTGTTCAGCGCAGTCGTCAACGGCGCCGTCGCTGGAACGGTCGATACAGGTGCCGGAACGGGACTCTTGAGGGCCACGGAGGTCGCCACCCGGAAGCGAGCACGGAAGATCCCGCGTACCGTCACCGGTTGGCCCACCCGCAGTGCGAAGAATGTTGTTCGCGCCGCGTTGAGGGTGTATGTCGCCTTGGACGTCGTCATGATGGTGTAGCGAGTAGTGCCACCCAAGACCGTGAACTGGTGCAACGGTGTGTTGACACCGACCACGGTGCCACCGAGGGCGAACGTCTTCGCGGCGGGTCCACCGGCGTACGCCGACGTCGTCGCGACGTCGGAAACCACCATCGACATGCCCATCGTGGCGACGAGTGCGACCGTCGCCAGTGAACGTCTCTTCATTATGATCATCTTCATTCTCCTTCGTTCATACTCATAACTTCACCTTAAGAACGCGAGTTCGTTGCCCCTAGGGCTGAAGGTCACCACGTGGTCCCGTCATCTCCAGGTCGACGCGATGTGAGAAGAGTCCTCCGGGTAAGTCGGCGAGCGTCACGTCGAATCCGGGCGACGTCAGGCGAATCTCGACCACGGTGCTCGACGTGATCGTGGAGTCGTCAGGTTGACACCTCCGCGTGACATCGGTGTCGATCAGACGACACATGGGTGAATGGTCTTAGGACCCTTTCGAGGTGGGGGTCGGGTGCTTACGCTTCGAGTGAGGGCCTTTTTGGGCCCAGACGGGTGGGCCAATGATGAGTTCGCAGATAATCTTCCGACACCGATTCACATCGACGCTGCTGGCGTCGATGTTGGTGCTCACGGGTGTCAGTACGGTCATCGCGTCGCGGCCAGCGTCAGCACTGTCGTCACAACTGACGTGGAACACGGTGGCCAACTTCAATGACGTGCCCCCAGGGAGTCCTTCGGGCACCGTCTTCAACAGTTTCAGTCAGCCCTCCGTCAACGACGCGGGACTGGTGGCGTTCCGGGCTCGCACGAAGGCCGTTTCAGGCGCTCAACCGGTACGCGGGATCTACACGCGCGGGATGGCGGGTTCGAACCCTCTCTCGACGGTGGCCGAAGTCGGTGACACCGTTCCGGCCCCGAACAACACCGGCGCCACGTTCAACGAGTTCTCAGCCTTCCCGCGCATCGACGCCGCGAGTTCTAACGTCGCGATACGCGGGCAGTCATCGCCGGTGTTGTCGGTGACCCTGCCCGACCTCACGACCACCAAGACGGGGACCAGCGGTGTCTACGTGACTACGGGCGGATCGCTCGAGACGGGTGTCTCGCTCCTCGGCAACCTACCGGGCTACGAGATCTACTCCGTGCCGGGTCAGACCGTCCCTACGAAGTTCGATCAGTTTCCGGGTGCGTCGTCGATGAGTGGCAACACGCTGGTCTTCAAGGGTAACTACACCGTCGGGACCTCGACCGGTCTTACGGGAGACTTCTACCGTGACCTGAGCAGCCCCACCAACGCGGTCCAGTTGATCGCCGATTCGTCGACGACCATCCCGGGTTCATCGGCGACGTTCGGTTCCACCGCGCCGCCCAGCGCCGCGGGCGGCCAAGCGGTGTTCACGGGATGGGATAATGAGGCCACCCCGACGGCGGGCGGCATCTACCTCGCCGACCTCACGCCGAGTCCCGCACTGACGACGGTGGCGAGCATCGGGGAACTGGTGCCTGGTCAAGGCACTGAGACCTTCTCCAACTTCGGCGAAGGTCTTTCCTTCGACGGTCGCTACGTCGGGTTCTGGGCGTCCTGGGGTGGCATGAAGAGCGGTCCGACGCTGAGTTGCCCGACTGACGGCAACGCTGACCTGATCGCCTACTGCCTCGCCCACAACAACGATTACACACCGCAAGTGCCAGTGCACCAGGGCATCTTCGTCTACGACACAACTACGCATACTCTCAACACCGTGGCGACCGACGACACACGCTTCTCCGGCTTCCAGTACTGGGTGTACTCGGGCGCGCCTCCGGGGGTGGGCAGTGGTGACTCCACCATGGAGCCGCCTCGCTGGCGCGCGTCCGCCTTCGTGGCGGTGTCGGGTCTGAGCGGTGACAACGGATACCAGGCAGCCTTCAAGGCATCGACGCTGGACGGCGTCGATGGGATCTACGTGGGTCAGGGCGGTGGCAGTCTGCCGACGCGCCTCCTCTCCGTCGTGCGCACGGGTGACGCGGGCAATGGCGGCTTCGACTCCACTGCTCCCGCGGGCCAGGTCGTGACCTCCGTCGGGCTTGAACGCGACGGCTTCCGCGGTGGCAACCTCGTCATCAACGCGGCCATGTTGGATCCGACGACCGGGACTGGGTGGGGTGGCGTCTACTCAACCAAGGTGCCCAGCGCTCTGGCGGTGGAAGACCAGACGATCGCCTTCGATCCCGTCACGGGTGCCTATCCGGGTGACAGCCAGCAATTGACGGCGATCACCAACTCTGGATTACCGGTATCCTCGTACAGCATCGACTCGACGTCGGGCGCCGGTGTCTGTTCGATCACTGGCTCCACGGTGACGTTCAATATCTTGGGCACGTGCGTCGTCGCGGCTGACGCCGCCGGCGATGCGTCCTACAACGCGGCCACGAGCAACCCGTTGACGATCAATGTCGTGTTGCACCCTCAAGTGATCACCTTCACCGCGCCCGCCACCGTCTACCTGGGTAGTAGTTACACACTGCCGGCCACGTCCGATGTGGGACTGCCCGTGAGTTACTCGGTGGACACCGCGACGACGCCGGGCGCGTGCCTCCTCTCCGGGAACGTGGTGACGTTCACGTCGCTGGGCAGTTGCGTCATCAGGGCTGACCAGGCGGGGAGCGACAGCCTCGGCGTCGCGGCGGCCTCGCCCGTGACGGTTACCATGACGGTGGTTGCGCCCCCCCCGGTCGTGACGCCGCCGAGCGTGACGCCAACGCCAACGCCAACGCCAACGCCAACGACTCCGGCTCCGACTCCGCAGGTCATCACGGTGCCACCCGCGCCCGTGGCCAGCATGGGAGGAACCTACGTCCTCGCGGCGAGCGCTGACTCGGGTCTTCCCGTGGTGTACGCCCTGGATACGGCCAGCACCAGCGGTGTGTGCGCGTTGAGCGGAACGACGTTGAGCTTTCTCGGCGTGGGAACGTGCATCGTCAACATCACCCAGCCTGGTGACGGAACACACGCAGCCGCGACGACGCAGATGAGGATCAAGGTGGGCGCGATGGCCACGTCCGTGGTGGTCACTCCCAACTCGAAGAACGTCCCATACGCTCAGACGCAGCGCGCCAACGCGAGGGCCTCCTTCGCCGTCGGTACTGCCGCGGGCAAGGTGCAGTTCCGACTCGACGGTCGTAAACTGGGTTCGCCGGTCACGGTCGTCAAGGGTGTTGCGGTGAGTCCGGTCCTGTTGAGTGCGACGAAGTACCCGCTGTGGCCCGGGACCCACACCGTCTCGGCGCTGTTCATGCCGAGCGACCCGGTCCGGTACACCTCGGCGCAGTCATCGGTGAAGTACGTCGTGAAGAAGGCCAGCACCAAGTTGAGCGTCGTGGTTCGTCCGTCCTTCGTGTCGGCGACACTGTCGCCGCGTGGTGCCAAGGTCAGCGGCACGGTGACGTTCCGCCTGTCGGGCAAGGTCATCGGCCGCGCCACCGCGCACAATGGCGTCGTGACCCTTCGCTACACGGTGAAGTCGAGCCTGGCCACACGCGTGAGCGCTAGTTACGCCGGCAACATCTTCATGTTGGGTTCGAGCGCCCCCCACGCGACGTACCACGCCTGATTGGGTGAACCCCGCCCCTCCGTCAGCGACGCTGTCGGAGGGGCGGGGTCGTCTGCGCTCACGATGGGAGCGGCCGACTCGAGATGCGTCTGGAGAGGACCCCGTGCATCGTGAGGCCAATGCCCCTGGCTCGTGTGGAGAATCTCGACGTCGCTGACCCGTTGCGGTCGTGCGCATCGACGGCGACACGAGGGTGAATCCATCGCCCGTTCATGGTCCTGCACCGTGCTGGTGGACCGACGGGGATGCGCGGGTGTCACGGTTCATGTCCTCGCCGCCCCTTCGCGTCACGAGCTCTGGTGTGAAAGAGTGATGATCGTGACGCTGTCGATCTCGCTGATGCGGGGCGTGCAGGACGCACCGGCAGCGGCCTACGGGGACACGACGGCCCTGGGGGCGCGCGAACTGTGGAATCTGGGTTCGGTCATCGGACTGGAGGTTGGCGGAGCACCCTTCTTCCTCCACGAGGCCACCGGTGAGGGACTCACCATTCCCCTCGCCAGTCCCTCCGTCATCGCCCAGACGACGCTACGAGTCGAAGTGTTGATCGACGACCCGGAGGATTTCATCGACAAGGCGGTCGCCGCTGGCGCAACGGACTCCGGCGACGGTGTGTGAGAACGTCGCGCCCTGGGGCGCCATCCACAAGGTGGATTCGTCGATCCGCTCGGGCACGTGTGGCTGGTCGGCGACCGCTCACCGCTCGAGACGCATTCGCCCTAGGAGGGAGCCGTCGGGTCGCGAGTGCGACGACGGCGTTGGACGACAGGGGGACCATTGGCGGTCGAGCGCGGGAGCGTTGACGGGTGACCCTGGTGTCAGCGTGGGTGCGTCATCGGTGGTGACGGCCGGTATCGAACGTGATGAGACCGGCGAAATTTTCGCAAGAAGCTTTAAGACGTCTTCGAGGTCCACATCGGTAAAATTGGTTCGCAACGAAGGAGGTGTTGGTGGCCCAACTGTGAGGGATCGTTTCGTCCGACCAACTCCTGGACGAGGCGTTCACCCGCAAGCGCGTGCATGGGTCGGTGCCGTGCTCGCCGATGTAAGAGGAATTGCCGTGATCCGTGCCGGACGCGAGGCCATGGAACAGACGCGGTGACACGGTGACACGGTGATTCGGTCGTCAGTGGCGGCCCCTGTCGCTTCGGCGGGGGCGGGCGCGAACGAATGGAAGGAGATGCAATGCCGCTGTCGGAACACGAGAGGAAGATCCTCAGCAGTCTGGAAGAGTCACTCCAGAACGATGCGCGTTTCTCGAGCAGGGTGGGCCACGTCCGGTTGTCGTCGCGTCGGCGGCAGACGAGAGTGGTGAGCGTGGTCGGATTCGTACTGGGAACGACGGTCATGGTGACGTACTACACGCGGTCGGTCGCGACGGGAATCCTTGGTGTCGCGATGATGGTCGCCTCGGCCCTCTACTTCGTTTCGACGCTGTCGCGGGCGGATCACTTCGTCGAGGAGTGAACGAGGGCAAATCGTCACGCGTGTCGTTACCCTTGGCGCCATTGGCCCCAACGCTTTGTGGGGCGAGCCTCTCGATCCGGCCATCGTTGCGAACGCCCGATGAACGACTGAAGAGGCTGTGCCGGTCGAGTCGGCGACGGCTGAGCGACGGTGCGTGCCGTAACGCCCTAACATCTCAGGAACTGTGAAGTTCCGCGCCCTCATCATCGACTTCGTGTTCATCGTCCTGTTCGTGGGAATCGGACGCTCCGCCCACGAACACGGCATCACCGTGGCGGGAATGGCCTCGACGCTGTGGCCCTTCGTGGCGGGCCTCGCCGTGGGCTGGCTGTTCACGTGGCGGCGTCAACGCTCGGGTGGATCGCCACTCGACGGCGGGTTCATCGTGCTCATCACCGTGGCACTCGGGATGGTACTGCGAGTGGTGTCGGGCCAGGGCACCGCGCTGGCCTTCATCATCGTGGCGCTCAGCTTCTTGACGCTCTTCCTCGTCGGCTGGCGGCTCGTCGCGCGAATC
>JABBOA010000098.1 GCA_019352075.1 Acidobacteriota bacterium
CCAGCGTTTCGCGTGACGCCGCGGGGTCGTACTTCTGGGGGTCGTTCGCGCCCGAACCGATGACGACGTGCGTGTGGTACGAGGAGTGGATGACGATCCTCTCCACCAGCGTGCCGTCGATGAGTTCGGGGTGCTCGTGGTGCAGGCGGCGCGCGAGGTCGATCCAGGCTTGCGCCTGGTACTCGGCGGAATACTCCTTGGTGTAGCTGTCCAAGATCGCGTGCTTGGCTTCGCCCGCCGCGGGAAGCGAGACCGTGTAGGACGCCCGGGGCCCTCGTAGCATCCAGGCGATGAACCCGTCCTCACCTTCGTAGATCGGCGTCGGCGACGTCTGGCCGCGCATCGCGCGGTCCACCGCCTCGATCGCGGTCTTACCGGCGAAGGCCGGCGCGAAGGCCTTCCAACTGGAGATCTCCCCCTTACGCGACTGACGAGTGGCCGTCGTCGTGTGCAACGCCTGTCCGATGGCTTGGAAGATGGTGGCCTCGTCGAGACCGAGCAGCGTCCCCAGACCCGCCGCGACGCTCGGGCCCAGGTGCGCCACGTGATCGATCTTGTGCTCGTGCAGGGAGATGGCGCGCACCAGGTCGATCTGGACCTCGTAACCCGTGGCGATGGCGCGCACCAGGTCACGCCCGCTCAGGTGGCGCGCGACGGCGACGTGCTGGGCGACGGCGAGCAGG
Organism: Acidobacteriota bacterium; assembly: GCA_019352075.1. Lineage (GTDB taxonomy): Bacteria > Actinomycetota > Acidimicrobiia > Acidimicrobiales > RAAP-2 > RAAP-2. The sequence continues at coordinate 684 of JABBOA010000098.1, forward strand.
GGGGGGATGTTGTCGCCGGGGTGCGAGTACTCCGCGGCCAGGAAGGTGTCGTGAAAGTCCAGTTCGCGCACCGCCACTCCGTTGGCCCAGGCCGCCCACTCCGGTGAGACGCGAAGGTCCGCCGTGGTGGCGAACACCGTGGCGCCCGGACTCATCACGTGGCATCGCGCCTGGGCGCGCGCGGCGGTCACCGGGGCGCGCAGGATCGACGCCGCCGCCACCGCGGCGTTATCGATGAAGCGATTGACGATCATGTCGGCGACGTCGTCGTCCACCGCCACCGGATCGGTGGCGACCTCGGCCAAGCGCCAGGCCAACTGGTCCTCGCGGGCGAGATTCTCCTCGCTGCGGCTCACGCGAACGGTGTAATCAATCATGGGGTCGCCTTCCCACTGCGGGGTGTGTCCTTCGAGTGGCCGAAGGAGTCGAGGGGCTCGTCACGGGAGTCGCTTGGTGATGGCCGAGCTGGCGCGCTTGAGTTCCACGATGCACCAGTCGGCCTTGCTCTGGTCGAGGTCCGCCGCGCGTCCGAAGACCTGGAGGGAGGCCACCGCCTCTCCCTCCTGGCTGAGGATCGGCACCGCCACCGACGCCGAGCCAAGCTCGCGTTCGGACACGCTGTAGACGTAGCCCTGTTCGCGGATGACCGCGAGGGTCTTGATGAATTCCTTGCGGGTCACGACGTGTCCACTGGCGAGGCGGAACTCCGCGATGTCCTTCATCAACTCCTTGACGTCCTCGTCGGACAGTGCTGCGGCCAACACCCGGGCACCGCCCATGTGCAACGGCGTCAATTCGCCCATCGGCAAGAGGTACCGAGCGGGTTCGTTGCCCTCCACGCGCAGGATCATCACCTGGGCCATGTCCACGCGCACCGAGAGGGCCGACGTGAATCCACTGGCCCCGGCCAACTCCTGCAAGATCGGCAGGGTGATCTGAGAGAGCGAGTTGGTCATGTGGAAGGCGTAGGCGTTGATCATCGACGTCACGCCGACGGTGTAGCCGTAGCGCTCCTGAGAGACGTAGCCGTAGTGCTGCATCACGCTCAAGATCCGCTGCGTCGTCGCGAGGTGGATACCCGACTCTATCGAGATGTCCGTCAGGCGCATGGGCACTCGACTACGCCGCAAGATGTCGAGGATCTCGAAGGAACGTTCCAGCGAGCGCATCGACGTGGTGTTGGCGATATCCTTCACCGTCGCCATGGCAGCCCTTCTCGTCGTTGTGCTCCCCCGAACGTTAATTGCTGCTCCGCCCACGTGCGATTCGACCCGCCGACCAGCGCGACGCGCCCGTGAGCACGCGCGGTGCCCCCAGGGCACTCCGAGGCCTCGGGGACCGCGTCGCGACACCGCTGGCTACTCACCCGAGGAGTGGCCTTCCGCGGTGAAGAGGGCGTCGCGCGCTGGTGAGGAGACGGGCCGCACCCACGGCGAACGCGCTCCCTCGTAGGCGCGAGCACCCAGCCGAAAGTGCTGGGCCTGCGCCTCGGTCTCGATGAACGGCAGGTCCATGGGGAACAGGTCCTTCGTCGCGCGGGGTCGAGGTCCGGCCTTGGAGACGTGTCCCCACAGTGAATGACCCACGACCTGCTCGGCGAGCAGTGCCGCGTCGATGAGCTTCGCTAGATCGATCCCGGTGTCGATACCGAGTTCGTGGAGGAGATTGACGAGGTCCTCGGTGGGGATCATGCGCGTCATGCGACCGTGGCCCCCGTAGGGGCAACCACCCATGCCGCCGATCGAACTGTCGATGATCAACGTCTCCTCGGCGCCGAGGACTCGCAGCGCCTCGTAGGCCGACAGCAGCGCCGTGCCGCGCGCGTCGTGCAGGTGCAGGTGGAAGGTGTGGATGTCGGGCCAGCGCTGGCGAATGGCCCGCAGCTGGGCGGCCACCTGATCGGGCATGTTCCAGGCCATCGGATCGCCCAACCAGACGCGGTCGACCGTGACGCCGGCCGCCTCCCACAGGTCGTGCTGGCGCTCGAGCATCGCCATACGGTACTCCTGGTCGAAAAGCCCGAGCCAGTTCGAACCCCACGCGGCGTTGATGGCGATACCGGCGCTGGTGTGACCTTGGGCCACGGCACTCTCGATGACGCCGGGCCACGACGCCGTCTCGTCGGCCTGGGAGCGATTGGTGTTGCGACGCACGAAGACGTCGCAGAGGTGCACCAGGGTCCGTGGGTATTCGATGGATTCCACGAGGGGCGGCATGAATGCGGCCGCCCGCTCGCGACCCTTCTCGTTGAGCGCCAACGCGGTGTAGCGCACACCCGGCACCGGCGTGAAGCGCTCCATCAACTCATCGGCACACGCCATCTGCGGCGTCCATTTGGCACTGACGAACGAGCAGGCCACGATGGTGCCGAGGCCGGTCTGCGACAGAGCGTCGAGCAAGGCGATCTTGGCGTCGACACTGATGTCGGCGCTCTCGATCTGCATGCCCTCGCGCATACCCTCTTCGATGATGACTACCGTCGGATACGCGTCGTCAGCACTCACTAGACAACCTTCCTTTCTCGTAGGGCGACGACCTCGTCGCTGGTGTAGCCCAACTCACGTAGCAACTCGTCGGTGTGTTCGCCCAACCGCGGCGGCGCCATGCTCGGAGCCAACGTCTCACCATCGACGTGCACGCCGCTACCGAGCACCCGCACCGTCGGATTCCCGGGTACGTCCACGGCGATCTCGTGCACCAGTCCTCGCTCGCGGATCTGGTCCTGGGCCACCGCCTCCTCGACGTTGAGGAGGCGTCCCGCCGGCACGCTGACCTCGGCGAGCAGTTCTTCCCAGTGAGCGGCCCGACGTCGCGACAACGCGGCGTCGAGTTCGACCGAGAGCTCGCGACGGTGACGCTTACGCTCGGAGCGAGTGGCGAATCGTTCGTCCTCGAGCAGGTCCTCGCGACCCACGACCCCACAGAGGGCGGCGAACTGCGTCTGCGTGTTCGTCGCGATGTTGATCGGCCCATCCTCGGCCGTGAAGGTCCCCGACGGCGAGGACGCCGCGTTGTCGTTGCCGTGACGCATCGCCGAACGGTGGCTGATCAGCTGTTCCGAGATCACCCAACTCATCGACGTGAGGGCGGCCTCGAGCATCGAGACGTCGAGGTAACTGCCCCGCCCGGTGCGCGAGCTCTTGACCAGTGCCGCGCCGACCGCCATCGCGGCGACGTAGCCGCCCATCGTGTCACACACGGGGAAACCCACTCGTACCGGACCACCATCGGCGAATCCGGTGACCGACGCGATGCCCGCGAATCCCTGGATGATCTGGTCGTAGGCCGGTCGCGACGACAACGGCCCCGTCTGGCCGAAGCCGGACAGGGCGCAGTAGACGAGTCGGGGATTGATTTCGGCGATGCGCGCGGGAGAGAAACCCAGGCGAGCGAGGACGCCCGGTCGCATGTTCTCGAGCAGGACGTCGGCCGAGGCGAGTAGACGCTCGAAGACCTCCGCGCCCTCGGAGTCCTTGAGGTTGAGGGTGAGCGAGCGCTTGCCCGCGTTCTGGGCGATGAAGGAGGGTCCCATGTGCGCGGACCGGAGGGCTTCATTCTCGCCGAACTCCCGCGCCATGTCCCCGGTCACGGGTACTTCTATCTTGACCACGTCGGCACCCATGAGGCCGAGGTGGTAGGCGGCGAAGGGGCCAGCCAGCACGGTGGTCAGATCCAGGACTCGGATGCCACTCAGTAGGTCAGTCACGATGGGGTCCTTTGGATTCTTCCGGCCGAGGTCCTCTGTCGACACGAGGGCCGACGACCGAGCCCACCGCGCCGATCCCCCGCGACGAGTGTGCGCATGGTCCGGGCCACTCGAAGCGTCGGGGATGGTCAGTGGCCAATGCCACCGACCATCCCCTTCGCGGGAGATGAACTGCGTACTTCTCAATCAACCGCCCTTGGCCACCACCGCAGCCAGCTGAGCCGGCGTGATGTAAGCCCGGGTGACATTGTTGAGGTTGGCGTCAAAGCCGACCATCTGGATGCCACTGAAGACGTTGTGGTGCTTGTTGAAGTCGTCGTTACCGCCGGCTCCGTTGTAGTTGATCTTCTTACCCTTCTTGAGCAACGCGACGCAACCGGCGTACGTCCCACAAGTAGTCCCCGGCGGGTTGGACACCATCGTCACGTCCTTGACCCACACCTTCGGGTTCGTCGACTTGGCCATCGTCATGGCCAGTGAGGCGATGACGACCGAGTCGTAGAAGTTGTACGTGGTGGGCAAGATGGACGTGGTGCGATACACCGACTGGTAGTCCGCCAGGAAGTGGTTATACGCGCCGTCCGCCGTGGTGGGCGTCGAGGGTAGCGCGGCAATGAGGTCCGTCGACGCGGTCGGGCCAAATGACTTGGCGTAGGAACCTTGCGGGGCCGACTGCAAGTCGTCACCGATCCACGGGACGTTCATGTACCCCAACTGCTGGCCGTCCGAGAACAGCGTCGCCGCCGTCTGGGTGTCCATCGAGTCGAAGACGACCTGCGGGTGGCCCGCGAACGCCTGGGTCAACTCCGAACTGTAGGACGACTGGCCCGGGGTCAAGGTGACGTTCGCCAGGATCTTACCGCCCAGCGCCTTGAAGGCCTTGAGTAGCGGCGGCACGAAACCCTGGGAGTTCGCCGAGTTGTCGAACATCAACGACGCGGTCTTGTAGCCCTTGGAGATGGCGTACTGCGCCATCGCCAACGATTCACCCGAGTCTGACAACGTGGTCCGGAAGACGTACGGCTGGTTCATGTTGTCGAGTGACGCCAATCCGCCCACCATGAAGTCAACGACGTTGTTGGGCTGGAACTGCTTGATCACGCCTTCGATGGTCGGCGAGAACGGTCCGACGATGAACGTCGGGTGGTTCAACATCACCTTGCGGAAGGCGGGAAGCACGTCGACCGAGTCGGCCGAGTCGTCCGCATACTTCGCGGTGAGCATCTGACCCATGACGCCACCGTTGTGGTTCACCTCATAGATCCCCACAGTGGTCCCGTGGGTACCCCAGGCCGACAGGATGGACTTCGTGCCGGTGAACGGCAAGATGGCGCCCACGACCAGCGGCGGCTTCTTTCCAGCGGCGCCAGCGATGCCCGCGGACACACCCACCCCCGCCATCGCGGTCACCATGGCGAGCGACAGCATGATCCTGCCCCTGCGGTGACTGCCCTTCATTCCAATTGACTTCATTCGATCATTCCCCCTCTTGTTTGTCTGCTTTATCTCTCGTGAACGTGGGAATCTCCCACCCTTACGACTTCGCCGCTTCCGCCCGACCCAAGAAGATGGCGGCCAGATCGTGCTGGGCGATCTCCTCGGTGGTGCCGTGAAGGTGATTTGTCCCGGCTACGAAGATGTGCACGTAGTTCGAGTGCGCGAGCGCGCGTTCCACGTTCTGCTCCACCACGAGAACTGCGGTGCCCGACTTCGCGATCATCTCGACCTGGCTCCACACCACGTCGGTGTAGGCCGGCGAGAGACCAGCCGTCGGTTCGTCCAGGACGATCACGGTCGGTTCCACCATCAACGCGCGCGCAATGGCCAAGAGGTTCTGCTGGCCACCCGAGAGGAAGCCGGCGCGCTTGCCCGTGGCCTTCTTCAAGTCGGTGAAGACGTTAAGGATCTCGGCCATCCTCTCGGTGGTGTCGCCCTGGGCCGCGAACCCCCCCACTTCGAGGTTCTCGCGCACCGTCAAGTTCATGAAGACGTTCTCGTTCTGAGGCACGTACACCATCCCGTTACGCGGGATCAGGTGACCGGGCATCTTGGTGATGTCCTTGTCGTTCACCACGATACGACCCGTTTGCGCGCGCAGTACGCCCACGAGGGTCTTGGCGAACGTCGACTTGCCCGCGCCATTGGGTCCGATGATCGTCGTGATGGTGCCGACGTCGGCGCTCAGCGAGATGTTCGAGATGATGACATTACGGCCGTAGCCCGCCGTGATGTTCTCAGTGACCAGTGCCGGCATTGATGACCTCCCCTAGGTACGCTTGAACGACTTCTTGGTTGTTGCGCAACTCACTCAGGCGCCCCGTCGCGAGCGTGCGACCTTCGGCCAGCACGATCACGTTGTCGCAGATCTTCTCGACGATGTTGAGATTGTGCTCGACCATCAACACGGTGACGCCCTGGGCCTTCATGTCGAGGATGTAACCACCGATGCGCTCGATCAACGCGGGGTTCACCCCGGCCATCGGTTCATCCAGCAGGAACAGGCTCGGTGACGCCATCACCCCACGAGAAATCTCGAGCAGCTTCTTCTGGCCGCCCGACAACTCACGCGCACGATTATCACGCAGGTCGTAGAGCCCGTAGGTGCGCAGGATCTCGGTGGCCCGTTCGATGTTCTGACGCTCTTCGCGCTTGAGCAAACGCGGGCGAAAGAAGATGTTGAAGAGCGATTCGCCGGCCTGGACCTTGGGCGCGACGAGCAGATTCTCCAACACCGTCAGGCCACTGAGTTCGCGCGACAATTGGAACGTCCGCATCAGGCCCAGACGGGCGATCTTGTAGCGCTCCCAGTTGGTGATGTCGGTGGACCCCAACTTGATGCGACCCGCGTCGCTCTTCATGGCCCCCGACAAGATGTTGATCACCGTCGTCTTGCCCGCGCCGTTGGGTCCGATCAACGCCGTTATCTTCCCTTTGGGAACGTCGAAGGTCGCTCCGTTGACCGCGTTGACGCCGCCGAACGATTTCGTGAGTCCCTCGCAGCTCAAGATCGCCTCGTCCACCCCCTGGCGGGTCGTCACGGGCTGGTCGAACGATGTCATAGGGACTCCTCCTCGGGTGAACCGTCACTGCCGACCGTGCTCACGCTGGCCACGGAATACTTCGCCGACGCGGGGGCGACGACGGAGTGTCCGTCGCGGTTGGCCAACTCCCCCGTCGGCGCCTTGAAGTGACGAAGGCGTTCGGGGACCATGCCCTGGGGTCGGAACCAGAGCATCACCATCAACAACACGCCGACCACCATGGTGTCGATGTACTCGATCAGACCGGGGTGCCCCGGAATCGAGGGCAAGAAGGCGGGCAGGTGGATCAGGAGGGTTTCGACCAACAAGGCGCCCACCAGGAGTCCGACGTTGTTGCCCACTCCCCCGACGATGATGACCGCGAAGACGACGAAGGTCTCCCCGGGCAGCCACGCCGTCGGATTGAAGGAACCGGCGAATTGGATCAGGAGTCCCCCGCCGACGCCGGCGTAGAAGGAACCGATCAACATCGACGTCAACTGGTAACGAAAGACACCCTTTCCGAGTGCGGCGGCCACGTCCGCGTCGTCACGGATCGCGCGGAACGTCCGACCAAGTGGCGAGCGCGTGATGCGGCTCATCACGGCCCACAGCAACAGGGCGATGGCCCCCGTCACGAGCGCGAAGAACGGTACGAAGGCGTTGAGGGTCAAGTGAAACACCCCCGTCATCGGTTCGGGCACGTTGTACAGGCCGTCGGCACCGTTAAAGAGCGGCACGTAGTTGTTCACCACCCAAAGCGGAGTCGGACGGCTGTCGGGCCATCGGCACC
>JABBOA010000099.1 GCA_019352075.1 Acidobacteriota bacterium
GAGCATCGGTCTACGGAACCGAGGGTCGGGGGTTCGAATCCCTCCAGCCGCACCACGTACCAGTGAATCGGGTCACGGGTTTAGTGATAGCAGGATCTGAAACGTCCGTCGCCAATTCGAGGATCCGGAAGACCTTATGAAGACGTGTATGGACTCCTGTATATCCGTTCGCGCACCAGGACATGCCGAGGAACTAGCGCGTCTTTGTTCGGTGACGCGCGGCTAGTTGGGTTCTCGCTTCCTTCTAGTGCTGGACAGGGAATCGGAGTTCGCGAGCCAAGCTTCGTCGAAGATCGTTTTGCCCGCGCTCATGAAGGTAGGCGTAGACCATTCTGATCCCTGTCGAAGGGTGGTACACCCGAGAGGGTGAAACGAGTTCGCTGGGCACGCTGTCCAAGCTGATGAATTCGATCGCGTTGAACTCATTGTCCGGTCGGTTGGAGGTGCGCAGACGAGCGTTGACATCTTCTTGGGCAAGGCGCAGGTGGACGGCGCAGATGAATGCCAGGTTGGCGATGTCCCCCTCGAAGGTAATAGCCAGGAAGCGGATTTGCTCGGGATCGTATTCGCCATCCTCGATCGACAGTTCTTCGTGCAGAGCGCGAGTTACCCACTTCTGTGCGCAGTCTTGGTCGAGGCTCGCCAAATCTTCGGTCGCCAATTGCTCGCCGATCGAGCAGGCCCACGCACCGGGATAGTCGTTGGCCTTCGAGGAGTGAGTCTGGGTCAACAGGAGGGCGCCCTCGGACGAGAACACGAGCAGGTGGAGACAGAACGACGTGGGGTATGGAATGAGGTCGTTGTCCAACGCTGCAGAATACAGCGTCGGCTTGTTTTCAGACGTGGCGATCTGCTGCCAGAGGAACTGGACTTGACTCCAACAGGTCGCTTGGAGATCCAGTCGCAGCGTTGGGTCATCAGTGAAGGACCTTGGCCTCCTGACCAGCATGTATTTCTCTTCATCGCTCTCAAATTGCGTCGGGAAGACCTGATCACGGAAGTGTTCGTACTCCTCATTGAGGTTCCGACCCTTGAGGGCAGGAAGCCCGGCCTGCTCAAGACTCTGGAAGGAGTATCGCGATCGGCTGACCCGGAATTTAATCTCGCGGGTGGGCCAGCCGAGCTCAGGCCGTGGGCAGGCTAGTACGGTCTGGCCCTTGCCCCATCCGATGCCTTCGAGTTCGTGGCTCTGGTCAAGGAAGAGGGGGTCAACGTGTTTGCCGTGCGCAGCGAGTAGGTGCCGGTCCAGGGTTCGCCTCGCCGCCCTCGTCTGCAGGATGGGTGCGATCACTATGTAGGCGAATACGGCAACCAGGGCAAGGCTGGTCAGAATCGTTTGTAATGGAGAGTTGAAGAAGGTCGAAGTGATCGCGGCCGAGAGTCCGCGTCTTGATACCTCTGGGACCGCTGGCATACCCAGCCCTGCAAGGTAGCCCAGGGAGGCGTTAAGCGGCCACCGCTTCTCGTGTAGGACCTTACGTACCCGCCCCTCTGCCACCACGAGGGTGTCTTGTCGTCCAATTGACATTGCTCGACCTTAAGGGAATCCATCTTGACTCGCCAACGCCGGACCAGCGGTTGCCAGAACAGCGATCCGCCACAGTGTCGAATTTCGCGCACCGTTCGTCTGGTCATTGGGTTCTTCGGAACTGGGCGGGGTCTGGTTCATCAGCGAACGACGATGGGGCCGAGAACCCGTCAGTCGGGCTTGTCGGTTGTTCGCACCCCCGTCATCGGATCGTCGCCACGTCACGCCGCCGGCGCGTGACGTGGCTGCGCCAGGGTCGCGAAGAGCGCGATGACTCGGCGACTCGGGGACGACGTTGCTACCGTGGAGGGCAATGACATTTGCGCGAAGTTCGGTGCTCTCGCGAATCATCGTCTGGTCGGTGCTGGCCCTGATGGTCGTCGGATGGGCGAACTCGGGCGCCCGCGTGGGGGCGGCGACTACTGCGCACCTGCTCCTGCCGCCGCGTGAGCCAACGGGGAACTTCCGACTCACCAACGTGAACCAGGTGCTGACAGCGATCGACGCCGCGCGTCACGCCGAGGAGGGCCTCGCGCCCCTCCGCTTCGACGCCACGCGTTTCGCGCGACTGAGCGTGCCCGAACAGATCTTCGTCACCAGCAATCTCGAACGCACGACCCGTGGTCTGTATCCGGCCGTGGCGATGACGAGCCGACTCGACGCGATCGCTACCGCCGCCGCACGACGCGACGAGGACCCCACCGACGGCTCTCGGAGCTTCTCGTCCATCTGGTCGAGCGCTCCCGCGTCACTCGGTCAGTCCGCCTTCTTCGCCGATTTCGGGTGGATGTACGACGATGGGCCACCGCCGCAGTACATCTTTCGCAACGTCGATTGCGCCCGAGCCGGCGAGGGCGGCTGCTGGGGCCACCGCGACAACATCCTCTCCAATCCCTTGACGGGCTGGGCCGGGTGTCCGAGTGAATTGGTCAGTGGGACGGGATTCGCACCGCGAACCCCCGACGGAGCGTCGCTGACGGAGATCTTCGAAGTGGCCTGTTCTCGCTCGCACGACGCCGCGGTGTTCACGTGGCGTCACGCGGTCGCGTATCTGCACATCCCCGCGAATGAGTCGGGATTGTCGTAGGGGGCCGTCGAAGCGTCCGCGACGTCGTCGCTCCCCTACGACCATCCCGTGGTGGCACCCGTCAGCGGTCGCGACTCCGTCGACTCGAGGCGCCGGTCGTCGAAGTAGAGGTAGTTCTCCTCCTCCTGGGCGGTGTGGAGTTTCACGATGACGTGCAGGCCGTACAGCAACGCGCGCAGTTCCGACAGGTCCGCGCCCTCCATGTCGTGAAGGGGCGCGTCGTCGATCACTTGTCCCAGTCGACGGATCTGGTGGGCGATCTCGCGATGGGCGTGACTCATGGCGCCGAGGGGTTCGCGACCCCCCATCACGCGTTCGAGCACGGGATAGAGCGTCGCCTCCTCGGCCTCCTCGTGGGGCAGGATCTCGTTCACCAACATCTCGTGCACCGCGCGAACGGCCGCCAGGGTGGCGTCGGGGGTCAACGTCCCCAACTCGTCGGCCACTCGCCGGATCTCCTCGATGCGCTCGCGCAACGCGACGTGCTCGGCCCGGAACTGGGCGGTGACCGCCAGCTCGTTCGTCGTGAGCTGAACGGCCTTCTCCTTCGGGCGCAACGCGCGCAGCGAATTGACGATGACCGCGACGTCGATCACCTCCTGGAGCAACGCACCCGCGACGGCGGGAAGCCACCCGATGGCGGCGACCACCATCGCGGCGAGGGACAGCGAGATCCCGGTGATCATGCTCTGGCGCGCGATGAAGAGCGAGCGCTGGGAGATGGCCATCGCGTCGTCCAGACGGTCCAGACGGTCGGAGGTCAGTATCACGTCGGCGGCCTCCGATGCCGCGGTCGCCGCTCGTGAGCCCATCGCCACCCCGACGTCGGCGAGAGCGAGTGCCGGCGCGTCGTTGATGCCGTCGCCGACCATGACGGTGGGTTCGTGGGATGATTCGTCGCGGGCGATGTCGAGCTTCTCTTGGGGCGTACGTTCGGCCAGCACGGTGTCAACGCCGATGGTGGCGCACACGGTCTCGGCCACCTCGATGCGGTCGCCCGTCACCATCGCGATGCGGGTGATGCCGCGGCGACGCAGGGAGCGCAGCGTGCGCACGACGTCGGGACGCACCGGGTCGTCGAAGACCAGCGCGCCCGCGGGCTGCCCGTCGACGCTCACGAAGACCGTGAGCGCCCCGTCGAGTCGCGCCCGCCGACGCGCCGCGTGGGCCCAGGGTGCCGATCCCGAGACGCCGCACCATGACGCGGTGCCCACCTTGACGTGGCGCCCGGCCACGTCGCCGCCGATGCCGTGGCCCGTCACCTCCTCGACGTCGGTCGGCATCTCCAGTTCGAGTCCGTGGCTGAGGGCTGACTGCACGATGGCGTTGGCCAGGACGTGCGGCGACGTCTGATCGAGCGAGCCGGCGAGGCGCAGCAGATCGTCGGCCGCCGTCGCGGGGGCGACCAGGACCTCGCTGAGTTCGGGGCGGCCCCGCGTGATGGTTCCGGTCTTGTCGATCAGCAGGGTTCGACAGTGCGACAGTTGTTCCAGCACCGCGCCACTCTTGATGATGATGCCCAGTTGCGCCGCCCGTGAAAGCCCCGAGACGAGGGCCACCGGCACCGCGAGAATCAACGGGCACGGGGTCGCCACCACCAGGACCGCCACGGCGCGGGTCGGGCCGCCGAGGACCCACGCCACACCCGCCACGAGCAGCGCGACGATCAAGAAGCCCTGCGAGTAGCGGTCCGCGAGGCGCACGAAGGGCACGGGGGTGGTCTCCGCATCCTGCACGAGTCGAATGATGCCGGCGTACGTGCTGTCGGCGGCCGTGGCCGTCGCGCGGATCTCCAGGGGAGAACCGGCGTTGAGCACGCCGCTTCGCACGTGGTCCCCGAGGGAACGTTCGACGGGGAGCGGTTCTCCCGTCAGCGCGGACTCGTCGAGCGAGACCGACGCCGACATGATCGTGCCGTCGATCGGCACCATCTCCCCGGACTCGACCAGGATCAGGTCCCCCGCGACGAGGGTGGCCAGGGGTACCGTCAGGAGATTACCGTCTCGCACGACGTGGGCCGTCTTGGGGACCCGCACGAGGAGGGCCTGGAGTTCGCGTCGTGCACGGTGGGTCGCCCATTGTTCGAGGGCACGACCGCTGGCCAGCATCACGCTGATGATGGCGGCCGCGAGGTATTCGTTGACCCAGACGGCGCCCACGATGGAGAGGAGGGCGAGGGGGTCGATACCGAAGCGACCGTGGCGTAGTTCTCGCACCAGGTCACTGACCGAGAAGACCGCTCCCACCACGCCCACGGCGAGCCACGTCACGCGAGCGGCGCCGTGCGCGGACGCGACGTACAGCGCCAGGCCGAGGAAGAGCCCGAGTCCCACGCTCACGGGCAACGCGAAGGCCAGCCACCGAGAGTGTTCCGGCGCCACGAGGCGTGGTGGTTCATCCATCACCCCATCTTGGACCACGCCGCCCTCGGGCGCCCGGGGCCTTAGTTCCCTTCGTGGAGCGCCCGTGGTCCGCCCGTGGACGCCCGCCACGGCGGGCGGGGGCCCGCACCCCGAAAAGAATTCGCCCCTGAAAATCCGCAGAGTGATACTCTGCGGACATGCCGCATCGACGCCGGCGTGTACCTAGGACCCTCAGGGGTCTCGCGGCGGTCGGATGCGTGTTGGGCTCGGTGGTGGTCGCGGACTCGGCTGCGACCACCACCAGAGCGCCCTACGTCCCCACTTTCGGCTCTCGGGATTTCGACGCCTCGGCCGCGTGAGTCCACCGAGCGTTCGTCGTCCCCGCTCGGGACCGGGCACCATCCACCCGCCGACGATGACGATTCGGGGGTCGGCGCACGCGCCGTCCTCGTCGCCGCGCGACGATCGCGACGGAAGTGGCGGAAGCGCCTTTCACATCGGGGGTCGCAAGTTGGCTTGAGGGCCCGGCGCCGGGGCGTCGTACCACCTGGACGACGGTCGGCACCGATGTCGATCACGTGCGAGGCGCCACACCTCGTCCACGCCGAGGAGGGATCGCCCGGCGCTACCGGATCGCCGGTGCCACCGGATCGAGGCGAGTCGGGCTGGCCACGTCGGTGGCGACGTGCGCACCGTGTCGAACGACCCACGCACCGCAGCGGGGACGTCCCTGGGAATAGGATGTGAAGCACTCCGGGCCCGATACCACCGAATCGCGCGAAGGCGCGCTGGTAGAGTTGGTAATTGCGCGACTCGCGAAAGGGCGCGTTCGGTCGCGCAAGGTGACGTCACAAGGCTTAGGAGTTGATATGAAGGTACTGGTACTGGGCGGCGACGGATTTTGTGGCTGGCCGACGGCACTGCACCTTTCGGACATCGGTCACGACGTCACCGTGGTTGACAACCTCAGCCGTCGTGAGATCGATATCGAACTCGAGGTCGAATCCCTGACGCCCATCCGTCCCATGGGCGAGCGCGTACGGGTCTGGAAGGACTTGACCGGCAAGGAGATCGGCTTCGTCAATCTGGACCTCGCGGAGGAGTTCGACCGCTTCGAGACACTTCTGCGCGAGACGCAGCCTGACGCCATCGTTCACTTCGGCGAACAGCGTGCGGCGCCCTATTCGATGCGCAGCACCATCGCGAAGCGCTACACCGTTGACAACAATGTCCGTGGTACCCACAACGTCCTCGCGGCCATCGTGGCCAGCGGGCGTGACATCGCGCTGGTGCACCTGGGGACCATGGGCGTGTACGGCTACGGCTGGAGCGGCACGGCACCCATTCCCGAGGGCTATCTGACGGTGAAGGTACCCACCCCTGACGGGGAGATCGACCGCGAGATCCTGCACCCCGCCAACCCTGGTTCGGTCTATCACCTGACCAAGACGCTCGACCAGTTGCTCTTCGCCTTCTACGCCAAGAATGACCTTCTGCGCATCACCGACCTGCACCAGGGGATCGTCTGGGGCACCCAAACGCCCCAGACGGCGCTCGACGAACGCTTGATCAATCGCTTCGACTACGACGGCGACTACGGAACGGTGCTCAACCGCTTCTTGATGCAGGCGGCCATCGGCCACCCGCTGACCGTGCACGGCACCGGTGGACAGACCCGGGCCTTCATCCACATCCGCGACACCGTGCGCTGCATCCAGATCGCCCTCGAGAACCCCCCCCAGAACGCGGACCCGGTGAAGGTGTTCAACCAGGTCACCGAGACCTATCGCGTCCGCGAATTGGCCGAACTCATCGCGAAGCAGACGGGCGTTGACGTCGCGTACCTACCCAACCCGCGTAACGAGGCGGCGGAAAATGAACTGAACGTGAGCCGCGACCAGTTCCTCGAGTTGGGACTCAATCCCACGCTGCTCTCCGACGGCCTCCTGGAGGAGTCGCGCGACATCGCCGAGAAGTACCGCGACCGCGCCGATACGACGAAGATCATCGCTCGATCGGTGTGGCGAAAGGGCATGGCGACTTCTCCGGACTTGGAGTTGAAGTAGGGCCGAAAGACGCTCACGGCGCCGTCGGGCGTGTGAAACTGCGGGGATGGAGAACATCTACGAGTACGTCCGTCATCCCCGCGCCGCTGAACTTCGCCAGAGCAAGCCGGTCACCACCACCGACGTGCGCCGCGTCAATCACAAGAACCCCCTGGTGCGCCTCAATGCGCGATTCGGACTCAAGATCACGCTCGTGGTCGGTACCATGTGGGCGGCCTACGCGTTCACGGTCTTGGCGCTGTTCGCCCTGCCCTCGGCCGTCCAACAAGGGACGTACTACGTCATCGTGTGGCTGTCCAGCAGCTTTTTGCAACTGGTGCTGTTGCCCATCATCATCGTGGGCCAGAACATCCAGGCCGCCGCCGCCGACAAGCGCGCCGAGGATACCTACAAGGACGCCGAGGCGGTCTTGAAGGAGGCCGAGGAGATCCAGAAGCACCTTCTCGCCCAGGACCAGGTCATCTCCGATATCGTCGCGCGCCTGGAGAAACTGGTGGGCCCATCGCGCGCGTAGGCACTCGCCGTGCGGTGATGGGACGCGAAATTGGAGTCGGCGCGCGACCCCGCGTAGTTTGGAGTCGTGTCCAATGTCCTATGGTGGGCGGCCGCGATGCCGATCGATGTACACCGCGGCGTGGCGTTACCGGCGGCGCGCTTCGTCGTGTTGGCCGTGCCGATCGCCGCCCTGGTCTTCTACGTTTTCGTCGTGCGGACGCGACGTAAATAGTACGCCGAAGATGCCCGACGCCTCCCCGGAACCACGAAGGCGACGCGTGCGGCGCGACCGCGCCGATCGCGCTGTGGAGGGCTTGGGGGAGGCTCGATGAGATTCGCGCGCCCGTCCCGGGTGACGGCGCCGTGCTGGCGGACACGGCCATTGGTGTGTTCCACCACTAGTGCGGGGGCGGTCGCTTCCAGCGATGGTGCGCGATGGCCCCGCGTTGGGACCAGCCGGTGCGTCGCGTGCCGTGGTCCCCGCGACGTCGATCAGTGGTTCTCGCGAGGGCCAACGTCGGACGATTCGCCGTGGTGCGACGGACCGAGCGAGGTCGTCGCGGAGACCTCGCGACTCACCAGGTGCAGGGTATTGCGATCGGTGTGCAAGATGACGG
>JABBOA010000003.1 GCA_019352075.1 Acidobacteriota bacterium
GCACCCCGGCCGCCACCTTGTCCTCGAGACTGACCACGCGCACCTGGAAGAACTCATCGATCATGTCGGCGAAGATGGCGATGAACTTGCAGCGTTCGAGGATCGGCAGGTTCTTGTCCTCGGCGAGGTCCAAGAGGCGCGCCCCGAATTCCAAGCGTGACAACTCGCGACTCGAGAATCGCTCGGGACCGAACGATTGGAGGTCAATTGTCACGATGAGGGACTCCTTGCGTAGAAGGTTACGACACGATCAATGCTACGACTACTGTGGCAACGTGGCGAGACGCGAGCGCGGTGAGGTGGCGACCCTTTCGACCCCCCCGGTCACCGGCGCGTCGCGCTCTCGCTCGACCGAACTGTGGTTGATGACGCTGGCTTGGGTCATCGTCACCGCCTTCTACATCTTGATGTACCTCGCCGTGCAGGGCCACCTGCCGGCGAGTCTGGGGCTCTTCTTGGGT
This sequence comes from Acidobacteriota bacterium, assembly GCA_019352075.1. Taxonomy (GTDB): domain Bacteria; phylum Actinomycetota; class Acidimicrobiia; order Acidimicrobiales; family RAAP-2; genus RAAP-2. The sequence goes on from JABBOA010000003.1 coordinate 462, forward strand.
GTGCTGATCTCGGTGTCGTTGGTCTTGCACGTGGCCATCCGGCGCTACGCGCCCTACGCCTCGCAGGTCCTGTTGCCGGTGGCGACGCTGCTCAACGGCATCGGGTTCGTGGAGATCGCCCGATGGAATCCGAAGCTCGCGGGCGATCAGGCGTACTGGTTCGTGGTGAGCGCCGTCATCGTGGTGCTGACCCTGAAGTTCGTCAAGTCCATCCGTGACCTCGACCGCTACCGCTACCTGACGCTCAGCGCCGCGCTGGCCCTGATGCTCGCCCCGTTCACCCCGCACTTCGGTGAGAACATCAATGGCGCACGACTCTGGGTGGCCCTGGGGCGCCTGACGTTTCAGCCCATCGAGATCGCCAAGGTCCTGCTGGTCTTCTTCTTCGCGTCGTACTTCGCGGCGAACCGGGAGTTGCTCTCGACCCCCACGCAGCGCTTCGCCGGTCGCCTGATCATCCCCCCGAAGGTGCTCGTGCCCATTCTGGCCGCGTGGGGCATCGCCCTCATGATCCTGGGCGGCGAGAACGACATCGGGTTCGCGATGCTGCTCTTCGCCCTGTTCTTCGCCATGCTGTGGGTCACCACCGGACTCAAGAGCTACCTGGTCTTGGGTTTCGCGACCTTCGTGGGCGGCGCCATCGTGGCCGATCAACTCTTCGTACAGGTCCAACAGCGCGTCAGCTACTGGCTCGATCCGTGGTCGGCCACCAACTTCTACCACTCCAGTCAGCTCGCGTTGGGTTGGTTCTCCCTGGCGGCCGGCGGCGTCGCGGGCACCGGACTCGGCCTCGGGCAGTCCGGCAACATCCCCCAGGTCACCTCCGACATGATCTTCGCCGCGCTGGGCGAGGAGCTCGGCTTCGTCGGGATCATCTTGATCCTCAGCCTCTTCGCCGTCTTCGTCGGCGAGGGCTTTCGCATCGCCCAGCGTTCGCACTCGGACTTCGTGCGCCTTACCGCCACGGGGCTCACCGCGACCATCGGACTCCAATCGTTCTTCATCATGGCCGGCATCTTGCGCATCGTGCCCTTCACGGGGATCACCCTGCCCTTCATGGCCTACGGCGGCAGTTCGCTGTTCGCGAACTATCTCATCGTAGCCCTGCTCCTGCGGATCAGCCACGAGAACGCCGAGGAGCGTCGCGGCGGTGAGATCGTCGCCGTCGCGTTCGACTAGTCCTCGGGCAGCATCACGTCGGCGACCAGTAACGGTGCGGGCACACTCTGACGTAGTGCGAGGGTGATGGCGTCACTCGGTCGCGCGTCGAAGACCCGCCGGCCCTGGGCGGTCATCACGTCGAGTTCCGCGTAGTACACCCCCGCGTCGTGGCGAACGATGCGCATCGCCACGACGTCGGCGCGCAGTTCTTGGAGGATGAACGTCGTCAGTTCGCCCGAGGTGGGACGCGGGCCGGGCACCCGCTGCCAGGCGTGGTGGACCGCGGTGGCGTCATGTAGCGCCACCGGCACTCGCAGTTCTCGACGCCGCCCCTCGGCCTCGCGTAGCACCACGAACGCCGTGGACACGGCCACGTCGAACACGACGTCGGCGACCTGGACCACCCGAAAGACGTCGGCGGCGCTGACGGGCGCCAGCGTCGATTCGTCGCTCACGACGCTCCCCCCGCGCGACGCGACACCGACAGGACCAATCCGCCGGCGGAGAAGAAGACCAGGGCCGCCGAGCCGCCGTAGCTCAAGAGGGGCAGCGGGATTCCGGTGACCGGCATGATACCCATGGTCATCCCGATGTTCTCGAAGCAACTGAAGGAGAAGAAGATGAAGATGCCGATGCTCAAGAGACGCCCCATCGTGTCCTTGGCGTGGCGTCCGACCACCCACATGCGCCAGGCGATGAAGGCCAGGAGCAGGATCACCACGCTCGCGCCCACGAAGCCCAGTTGCTCCCCGATGGCGGTGAAGATGAAGTCGGTGCGCTGTTCGGGCACGAAACCCAGTACCGTCTGCAGTCCCTGGAAGAATCCGGCGCCCCACAGTCCCCCCGCACCGATCGCGCTCTTGGCGTTGTGGACCTCGTAGAGGAGGGGCCCGATCGCGGGATTCGTCGAGTTCTGGTTGAGGAAGGACACGAAGCGGTCCACCTGGTACTTCTTCAAGAAGTCGAGGTACACCGCGACGGCGAGACCGGCCGAACCCACGATGGTCAGGAACGTCAAGAAGCGCGGCGGGATACCCGCCACGACCATCATTCCGGCGACGACGAGCACGATGATGATCGAGGTGCCCAGGTCGGGTTGCAGGACGATGAGTACCAGTGGCGCCCCGGCCATGATCAATAGTCGCACCACGTCGTACATCCGCAGTCCCTCGGAGCGGCGGTCGCAGAACGTGGCGACCGCCAAGATGATGAACAAGACGGTGAACTCACTGGGCTGGATCTGGACGAAGCCCAGGTTGTACCAGCGTTGGGCGCCCAGCGCGCTCTGTCCGAGGACGAACACGCCGGCGAGGGCGAAGAAGGATCCGATATAGAGCGGGGTGGCCAGGATCTCGAGTCGTCGATAGTCGATGCTGGCGATGGCCGCCATGGCCGCGATGCCCAGGACCACGAACAACCCCTGGCGTTCGAGGTAGTAGTGCGGGTTGTAGCCAGCGTTCACCAGCGCCACGCGCGTGGCGCTGTAGGACATGAAGGCGCCGAAGAAGCCCAACACGATCAGCCCCAGGGCGAGCGCGTAGTCCACGTGGTTGCCGGGTCGCCGCAGCGAGAGGGCGCGGGCGTTGAGCGTGTCGGTCATGCGAGGGCCTCGAGTAGGGCCGCGCCGTCGAGGTCGCTGCCCCACCACCAGTTCATCTGGCGCGCCGCCTGGTAGGCCAGCATGGCGCGCCCGTTGGCGTATCGACAACCGAGCGCGGCGTGCAGCGCCAGCCACGGCGAGCGCGACGGGTCGTAGGTGATGTCCACCGCCACCGTGTCGCGCGTCACGCCCTGCATGACCGCGGCGGCGTCGACGCGCCCGGGCGCCGGCGTGGTGTTCACGATCACGTCGATCGGACGATACAGGGTCGTGGCGTCGAACACGTTGTCGTAGCGACGCGTGATGTCCGCGACGCGGGCGCTGGTGCGTCCGAGCACGACGACCGAGTGGGCTCGCGCGCGCACGAGCGCGTCGACGATGGCGCGCGCCGCTCCCCCGGCGCCGAGCACGACGACGTGCAGGTTCTGCGCGTCCAGGTCGAATTCTCCCCGTAGCGAGTCGACGAAACCGGGGCCGTCGGTGCAGGCCCCCCAGAGGCGATCGTCACGCCACAGCAACGAGTTGACCACCTGGAGATCGCGGGCGATCGGGTCGAGTTCGTCACACAGCGACGCGGCGACCGCCTTCAACGGCATGGTGATCGAGAGGGCGTCGAGCTCAGAACCCATCAGTTCGCGCAGGCGCCCGACTTCGTCGTCGGCGATCTCGTAGCCCCGCGATTCGCCCACCAGCCCCGCCAGGGCGAGTCCGGCCACGTGCAGGGCCGGTGACAACGAGTGCGCGATGGGCGATCCCGCCACGCCGAGTCGCCAGTTCATCAGAGCCCGGCCTTGGCCGCGATGGCCTCCTGGGCCAGTTGCTCCGCGTAGGTCGTGGAGAACGCCATCGTCCCGTCCTTCTTCACCAACACAAAGTACAGCCACGACCCCGCGGGCGGGTGCAGGACCGCGTCGAGGGCCTGGGGCGAGACCACGCAGATCGGCGTCGGGGTCAGGCCCACGTTGAGGTAGGTGTTGTAGGGCGTGCGCGTGCGCAGCATCGAGTGCGTGACCGTGCCACCGTCCAGACCCAGGGCGTAGAGCACCGTCGAGTCCATCTGCAGCGGCATCGCGCGCGCCAGACGGTTGTAGATCACGCGGGCCACGTTGGGCATGTTCTTGGCGTAGTAGCCCTCCTTCTCGACGATGGAGGCCGCGGTGACCAACTGGTACGCGTCGAGGCCCTGGGCGGTGCTGGTGGGCGTCAGCCCCACCGTGGTGGCTTCACGGGTGAAGCTCTGGCGCATCGCCGCCAGGAGTTGGGCGGGCGTCTCGTCGGGAGTGATCAGGTAGCGTCCCGGTCCGATCAGACCGTCGAGTGATCCCTGGGGCCGATAGGCGCTGGTGGTCGCCGCCTGGTCGGCGTCGGCGAGGAACGAGGAGGCGAACGGGTTGCCCACGTCGTTGGCGATGGCGAGCGCGATCTCGCGCAGGGTCAGGCCGGGCACGACGTCGACCTGGGGCACGTTGGGTCCGCCGTTGAGGATCGATCGGATGGAGGGGAAACTCGCTCCCTGGGCCAACTCGTAGGCGCCGGGTCGAACGAGTGGCGCCCCTTCGAGGAGACTGTCGACACGAAAGGCGAACGCCGACGCGATGACGCCCGAGTGGTGCAGTTCGCCCGCGATCACGGCCATCGAGTCGCCCGGTTGCACGGTGATGAGCACCTCGCGGCCCGATCCGCCGGGGGGGAAGTACTGGAGGGCGAACCAGGCGAACCCGATCACCGCGAGCGCGCCCGCGGCGGCGAGGATCTTGCGCAGGGGGCTAATGAGCACGACGCGCCTCCGTGAAGTGTTGGAGCAGCACCACGGCCGCCGCCGAATCGAGGCGCCCGCGATGGTCCTTGGTCCTCACGCCGGCGCTCGACAGGGAGCGCTGCGCCGCGGTGGTCGTGAGTCGCTCGTCGTGTTGCACGACGTCGACCTGGACTCCCTCGCACAGTCGTTCGAAGAGCCCGTCGGCGAAGGTGGTGCTCGCCGTGACGTTGCCCGCCAACGAGAGGGGTCGGCCCAGGACGACCAGGCCCACGCCCTCGTCGAGCGCCAGGGTCGCGATCCGCGTCACGAAGTGCTCGTCGTAGGCGATGGCCTCACGAGGAAACGCCATCGTCTCGGCCGAGTCCGTGATCGCCACTCCGCAGCGTTTCGTACCGGGGTCAATCCCGAGAATACGCATCCGACAATTCTAGAGCGCCGTGGCCGCGACGAGGACACGGTCGATGCCCTCGACGTCGCGGCCACCGGCCAAGGCCAAGCGCGTCGATCCGCCGCCGCCGCCGCCCACCAGGGCGGCGAGCTCCTTCACGGTGGCCTGGGCGTCGAGGGTGTCGTCACTGGCCACGGCGATGGACACCTTGCCCTCGTGGGTCCCCACCAGCACGACCGCACGTCGGCCCCGACGCTGCAGGTCCTGTGCGAGCGTGCGCAACTGGTCCCCGCCGTACCCGTCGACGCGCGCGACCAGGACCGCGGCGTCGCTGCCGGCGTGGAGTTGCTCGGCGAAGAGCGAGAGTTGCGACTGACGCAGCGCCGCGACCTCGTTCTCGAGGTCGCGTTGGCGCTCGACGACGCGCTCCAGCGAAGGGACGACGTCGTCGAGCGAAGCCCGCAGGAGCGTGGCGACCGCGGCCAGACTATTCTCCATCTCCGTGCTGCGACGAAAGGCCCCGAGGGCGCTCACCGCTTCGATGCGACGGGTGTTGGCGCCGATGGAGGTCTCCGACACCACCTGGATCTGGCCGATGTCGCCCAGGCGCTCGACGTGGGTGCCGCCGCAGAACTCGAGGCTGTGGCGTCCCGCGCGCACCACGCGCACGCGGTCGCCGTACTTGTCGCCGAAGAAGGCGATCGCGCCCATCTGCTCGGCGTCGCTCTTGGAGGTCTGAATCGTCTCGACCGGTTCGTTCGCCACGACGTCGGCGTTGACCAGCGTGAGGACCTCCGCCAGCTCCTCGCGGCGCAGGCCGGCGCCATGGGCGAAGTCGAAGCGCAGCCGGTCCGGTCCCACGTAGGAACCTTGCTGGCGCACGTGGTCGCCCAGGATGCTGCGCAGGCCCGAGTGCAGCAGGTGCGTCGCGGTGTGGTTGCGCCGGGTGGCTTCGCGCCGGGCGGCGTCGATGGTCGCCACGCCGGTCTGACCGGGCAGGATCTCACCGCTCAGGCGTCCGCGATGCGCGAAGAGCCCGCCCGCTACGTTCTGGGTGTCGATGATGTCGAAGCGGCCCGACTCGGTCACGAAGACCCCGACGTCGCCCACCTGACCGCCGGATTCGGCGTAGAAGGGCGTCGCTTCGAGGAACAGCTCGCTGGTCCCGTCCTCGCCGACGAGGATCGCGACCACGCTCGTCTCGAGGCTGTAGCGACTGACGTCGCGTCCGACGAACTCGGTGGTGCCGTGGGTGTCGATGAGTTCGCGGTACTGGGCATCGTCGGCCACGTTGAGGGCCTTGGAGGAGGCGCGCGCGCGCTCGCGCTGCTCGGTCATCGCCCGGTCGAAGGCCGCGCGATCGACGTGCAGCCCCGACTCGGACACGATCTCGCTGGTCAGTTCGATGGGGAAACCGTGGGTGTCGTGCAGGCGAAAGGCAACGTCACCGGGAAAGACGGCGTCGCCCGAGGCGACCACCTCGGATCGAGCGTCCTCGAGCAGGGACATTCCCGTGCGCAGGGTCCGCGCGAAGCCCGCCTCCTCGCGCTCGAGGATCGAGACGATCAAGTCGCGATCCTTCACCAGCACGGGGTAGGCCGCGCCCATCTTCTCGATGGTGGCGTCCACCAGCTGCGCCGCGAGGGCCGCGTCCGAGCCCGAACGCCGCGCCGCCAAGATGGCACGACGAATGATGCGCCGCAGCACGTAGCCGCGCCCCTCGTTGGAGGGCAGGACGCCATCGGAGACCAACATGGTCATCGCGCGTCCGTGCTCGGCGATACGGCGAATCGCCACGTCGGTGTCCTCGTCGCGCCCGTAGGGCGCGGCCAAGGCTCGCGAGGCGGTCTCGAGCAGCGGTGCGAAGAGGTCCGTGGCGAAGACGGACTCGACGCCGTTGAGGATCGACAACACTCGCTCGAAACCGGCGCCGGTGTCGATGTTCTGGCGGGGCAGATCGATCATCGACCCGCCGGGGCCCTTCTCGAACTGCATGAAGACCAAGTTCCAGAACTCGATGAACCGGTCCTCTCCCCCGTGCGCCGGACCGCCGTCGGCGCCGAAGGACGCGCCCTTGTCGAAGAAGATCTCCGAGCACGGCCCGCAGGGTCCGCTCTCGCCCATGTCCCAGAAGTTGTCCTCACCGAGGCGCTGGATGCGCTCGGGCGCGACGCCGATCACGTCACGCCAGAGCTCCTCGGCCTGGTCGTCGGAGTGGTGCACGGTGATCCAGAGCCGATCGGGGTCCAGGCCGAAGCCCTCGGTGATCAGGCCCCAGGCGTAACGAATGGCGCCCTCCTTGAAGTAGTCACCGAAGGAGAAGTTGCCCATCATCTCGAAGAACGTGAGGTGGCGCTGGGTGGTCCCGATGATGTCGATGTCCGGGGCGCGAAAGCACTTCTGGATCGACACCGCCCTCGGCGAGGGGGGCGTCTCCTCCAACAGGAAATACGGCTTGAAGGGGACCATGCCCGCCACGGTGAACAACAGGCTGGGGTCGTGGGGGATCAGGCTCGCCGAGGGCACGATCAAGTGCCCGTTCTCGGCGAAATAGTTGAGAAATGTTGAACGCAGTTCGGCGGCTTCCACGGCACTCACTCTACCGGCGCCGAACCTTCGGGCCCGGTGAGGCCGCGCCGACGCCGCCACTGCTGCACCAGCGGCTGCTCGTCGCCGTGGTCGGTGGGCTCGAAGAATCGGGCGTCGCGCGCCTCGTCGGGGAGATAGCGCTGGTCGACCCAGGCGTTCGGGGCGTCGTGGGGATAGGTGTAACCGGTGCCGTGGCCCAGATCGCGCGCGCCCGCGTAGTGGGCGTCACGCAGGTGCTCGGGTACCTCGCCGACGCCCGCACGCACGGCGGCGCTGACCGCTCCCAGGGCCCGGGTCACGGTGTTGCTCTTGGGCGCGAGTGCGAGGTAGGTGGCGGCGTGGGCCAGGGTCAGGCGAGCTTCGGGCAACCCCACGAACTCCACGGCGCGCGCGGCCGACTCGGCGATGACCAGCGCCTGGGAGTCCGCGAGGCCGACGTCCTCCGAGGCCAGGATGACGAGTCGTCGCGCCAGGAAGCGTGCGCTCTCGCCGGCCTCGAGCAACGCGATGAGCCAGTAGAGCGCCGCGTCGGGGTCCGAGCCCCGCACGGACTTGATGAGTGCGGACACCTGGTCGTAGTGCGTGTCACGTGACTGGTGCACCAGACGCCCGTCACGCGCGAGCGCCACGTGCTCGCGCGTGACGAGCCGGGGTCCGTCGTCCGAGGTGGCGCGCGGCGTCTCCACCAGGACGATCGCCGTGTCCAGGGTCGTGAGCATCGAGCGCGCGTCGCCGTCGCAACTGGCCACCAACGCGTCGCGGGCCTCCTCGGGCAGTGACACGCCGCGCAGCGCCTCGGCGCGATCGAGTAGGGTGCGCAGGTCCTCCGGGCGAAGCGGGTGCAGCCGCCACAGGGTGCTGCGGCTCATGAGGGCCGCGTTGACCTCGAAGTACGGGTTCTCGGTCGTGGCCCCGATGAGGACGATCTCGCCCGTTTCGGTCGCGGGCAACAACAGGTCCTGCTGGGACTTATTGAAGCGATGCACCTCGTCGATGAACAGCACCGTGGACTGGCCGCGCTCCCCCAGGCGCCGACGGGCCCGTTCCAGCGACTCGCGGACGTCCTTGACGCCACTGGAGACGGCCGACAGGTTGTCGGCGGCGTAACCCGCCGACGCCGCGACGATCCGCGCCAGGGTGGTCTTGCCGGTGCCGGCGGGGCCCCAGAAGATCATCGAGGTGAGACGCCGGGCCTCGACCATCCGTCGCAGGGCCTTGCCCGGGGCGACCAAGTGATCCTGACCCACGACCTCGTCGAGGCTCGTGGGTCGCAGCAGTTCGGCCAACGGCGCCCTCGCGCGCAAGCGCTGGGCCAGGGCGTCATCAAAGAGTGACGTCGCTACACCTTGGGGACGAACTTGAGTCGCAGGTCGCGACGTTGCCGCTCGGTGATGTCCTTGGGCGCGGAGGTCATCAGGTCGGTGCCCGACTGGGTCTTGGGGAACGCGATGACCTCACGGATGTTGTCCTCGCCCGCCAGGATCGCCACCAGACGATCGATACCGAAGGCGAACCCCGCGTGCGGCGGCGCGCCGTACTTGAAGGCACCCAGCAGGAATCCGAAGCGACTCTGCGCCTCCTCGTCGCTGATGCCCAGGGCCGTGAAGATCCGCGACTGGATGTCGGCGCGGTGGATGCGCACCGAGCCGCTGCCGAGTTCCCATCCGTTGAGCACCAGGTCGTAGGACTGCGAGCGCACCCGCAACGGGTCGGTGTCGATCAGATCGAGGTCGTCGAGGTGCGGCATCGTGAATGGGTGGTGCGCCGACACCAGGTTCCCGTCGTCGTCCACGCCCTCGAAGAGCGGGAACTCGGTGATCCAGACGTAGCGATGCGGTCCTTCGCTGACCGGCGGCGCCCCGATCGTGAGCCGCAACGCGCCCAGGACCTTGCAGGCGAGGGCGTACTCGTCGGCGACGATCAGCACCAGGTCACCGACCTGCGCGTCGTCGACGCTGCGCACGACCGAAGTCTCCTCCGCGCTGAGAAAGCGCGCGAGCGGCGAGTCCAGGCCGTCGGGGGTGACGCGGAACCAGGCGAGGCCCTTCGCCCCCAGTGCCTTGGCCTGATCGGTGAGCGCGTCCAGGCGCGAACGCGTGAACTCGCCGCCCCCGCGAACCCGTAGCGCCTTGACCGTCGCCGCCGCGAAGGCCTTGACCGCGGTGGCGGCGAAGTGCGTCGAGAGATCGTGTAGCTCCATGTCGAAACGCAGGTCCGGCTTGTCGGTACCGAATCGATCCAGCGCGTGCGCCCACGTCATGGTCGCGATAGGTCCGGGGCGCTGGTCGGTGGCGACCTCGGCGGCGTCGAGTACGGCCTCGGAGACGAAAGCGAAGATGTCCTCTTGGCCCACGAAGCTGGCCTCCACGTCGAGTTGGGTGAACTCGAACTGTCGGTCGGCGCGCAGGTCCTCGTCGCGCAGGCATCGCGCGATCTGGAAGTAGCGGTCGAAGCCGCCCACCATGAGCAGCTGCTTGGCGATCTGAGGGCTCTGGGGCAGTACGTAGAACTCGCCGGGGTGCAGTCGCGAGGGGACCACGAATTCGCGCGCGCCCTCGGGAGTCGGTGCCCACAGCAACGGCGTCTCCACCTCGCAGAATCCCTGACGTTCCATGGCCCGACGCAGCGTCGAGTTCACCCGCGCGCGCAGGCGCAAGTTGCGCTGCATCCGGTCGCGGCGCACGTCCAAGTAGCGGTACTTCAGTCGTACCTGCTCATCGACCTCGGTACGCTCATCGATCTGGAACGGCACGGGCTCGGCGGTCGAGAGGATCTCCACCTGACAATCGGTGAGCTCCACGTCGCCGGTGGCGAGTCGGTCGTTGAGGGTGCCTTCGGGGCGCAACGACACCGTCCCGGTCACGCGCAGGACGTACTCGCTGCGAACGTCGACCGAACCGTCGACCACGGCCTGGACGATGCCCGAATGGTCCCGCAGGTCCAAAAATGCCAGGTGCTCCCCGTGCTCGCGTCGTTTGGCGACCCAGCCGCAGACGCTGAGCCTCTCGCCGACCATGGTCGAGTCGACGGACCCGCACATCAGGTCACGCAGGCTCGTGGGTTCAAAATTTTCGGTCATGCTCTCTTCACTTCTCCAGGTGTCCTCGCAGCGCGCCCACGATGTTCTCACGCGTGACGCGCTGTTGGGCCTGCTCGAAATCATCGCTTCGTAGGTCTCTCATCGTAATCTGGTCGGCCGCAACCTCCTGGGGACCGATCAACAACGCCACCCGCGCGCCCGAGCGGTCAGCGGACTTCATCTGTGACTTCATCGAGCGCTCCCCGAAACCCCGTTCGACGGCGAAGCCCGCCGCACGTAAGTCGTCGGCGAGCACCGTGGCGACGTCCTGACCTGACGTGTCGACGATGAACACGTCAATGGAACGCTTGATGAGGTTCGACGTGACCCCTTCGGCCTCGCGCGCGAGGAGCAGGCGTTCGATACCCGATCCGAAACCGATGCCGCTGGTCGGCTTGCCCCCCAACCGCTCGGTGAGCCCGTCGTAGCGGCCGCCGCCGCCGATGGCGTTCTGGGCGTTGCCCAACGCGTCGGCGACGAACTCGAACGTCGTTCGGGTGTAGTAGTCGAAGCCACGCACCAAGCGCGGTGCGAGCACGTGGTCGATGCCGAGTTGGTCGAGTCCGTGTCGCACGCGGGCGAGGTGGGTGGCGCAGTCGGCGCACAAGAAGTCCGGCAACGAGGGTCCGTCATCGGTGACCGCGATGCACGGCTCCCTCTTGCAGTCGAGGACCCGCAGTGGATTGTGCGACCACGTCACGGTGTGTTCGTCGCAGAGCTGAGCCCGGTGTTCTTCGAGGTGACCCCGCAACACGTCCACGTAACGGCTCCGGCACTCGTCGTGGCCCATCGAATTGATCAAGAGGCGCACCCTGGTGAGGCCCAGAGCCTGGAAGAACCGCCACGCCAGGGCGATGACCTCGACGTCCAAGGCGGGGTCATCGGAGCCCAGCGCCTCGACGCCGAGTTGGTGGTGCTGACGGTAGCGTCCGGCCTGGGGTCGTTCGTAGCGGAACGCGGGCGTCACGTACCAGCCCTTGTAGGGCGTCGTGGGTTGGTGCTGCACGAAGGCGCGCACCACCGACGCGGTGCCCTCGGGACGCAACGCGTAGGTACGATCTCCACGGTCCTGGAAGACGTACATCTCCTTGGTGGCGACCTCGCTGCCCTCACCGATGCCCCGGTTGAAGACGCCGACCTCCTCGAACATGGGCGTCAGGATCAGCGTGAAGCCGAAACGGTAGGCGTATTGGGCGAAGGTGGCGACGAGTCCCTCCCACAGGGCCGATTGCGGTGCCAGCACGTCGTGCGTGCCGATCGGTGATTGGAAGGAGGTCATGACGTCTTGTGCTGACCGGGGATCTGGCGGAAGGCGTCGAACACGCCGTCGACTGACTTGAGTGACGTCAGCAGACTCGAGAGATGGCTCGGATCGGCGAGTTCGACGTCGAAGAGCATGCGCACGATCCGCGACCCCGACGTCGCGGTCGAGCTCGAGATGATGTTGAGGTGGTATTCGGCCACGACCTTGGAGACGTCCAGGAGCAGGCGCGCCCGATCGAAGGCCATGACTTCGAGGGCGACCCGGTATTGACCGTGCGTGGCGCCGTCCCACTCCACGTCGATGATCCGTTCCCCCAAGCGGTGGGCCAGGGCGACGGCGTTGGAGCAGTCGTCACGGTGCACCGACACGCCGCGGCCCTGCGTGATGAAACCCATGATCGAGTCACCGGGCACCGGCGAGCAGCACCGCGCCAAGTGGATCATCACGTCGTCGAGACCCTCCACGTACACCCCGGTGCTGCGCCGGGTGGACCGGTTGCGTGGTGCGCGCGTGACGGTGGTGGGCAGCTGCTCGGCTTCGCCCCCGTGCAACTCGCGGTCCAGGCGCTGGACCACGGCGAGCGCGGAGATCTGGTGGGAGTCGATCGCCATGAAGAGCGCCTCGAGGTTCTCCAGGTTGAGCGACACGATGACGGCCTCGAGCGCGCTCGACGACAGCGACGTGGCGATGGGCAGCCCCTCGCGGCGCAGTGCCTTGGTCAGTTCATCGCGACCGCCCTCGATCGCGTCCTCACGGCGCTCGCGCTGGAACCACTGGCGGATCTTGGACTTGGCGCGCGAGGACTGGGCGATGTTGAGCCAGTCTCGTGAAGGGCCGGCGGACCCGTTCTTGCTGGTGACCACCTCGACCACGTCGGCGGAATGCAGCACGGTGTCCAGCGGGACCAGTCGACCGTTCACCTTGGCCCCCACGCAGTGGTGTCCGACTTCGGTGTGCACGGCGTAGGCGAAGTCGATCGTGGTCGCTCCCTCCACCAGCGCGATCACGCGACCCTTGGGCGTGAAGACGTACACCTCGTCTTGACCCAAGTCGAACTTGAGCGCTTCGAGGAAGGCGATGGGATCGGACTCCTCCTCGTGCACGTCGGCCAGGCGCTGCATCCACTGGATCTCCTGGGTTGAAGCGCCCTCCTTGTAACTCCAGTGCGCCGCCACGCCGAACTCGGCGCGCCGGTGCATCTCGTTCGTGCGCACCTGAACCTCCACCGACTTGCCCTTGGGCCCGATCACGGTCGTGTGCAACGACTGGTACAGGTTGAATTTGGGCGAATTGATGTAGTCCTTGAAGCGACCGGGCACCGGCGACCAGAGGGCGTGGATGGCGCCGAGCACCGCCCAGCAGTCACGATCCTCTTCGACGATGACGCGTAGTCCCACCAGGTCGTAGATGTCGTCGAACTCCTTGCCGCCCACGACCATCTTCTCGTAGATGCTCCAGAGATGCTTCGGACGGCCCGTGACCTCGGCGACGATGTCGAATCCCCGCAACTTCTCACTCAAGACGCCCATCACCTCACTCAAGTACGCCTCACGCTCGGGACTGCGCGCGGCCACCATCTGCTCGATCTCGGCGTAACGCTTGGGGTGCAGCGTGGCGAAACTGAGGTCCTCGAGTTGCCATTTGACTTGCTGCACCCCCAGACGGTGGGCCAGGGGCGCGTAGACGTCGAGGGTCTCTTGGGCGATGGCGCGTTGGCGCCCCATCGGCATCACCGAAATCGTACGCATATTGTGCAGCCGATCGGCCAGTTTGATCATCAGGACCCGCCAGTCCTGGGCCATGGCGATGAACATCTTGCGGATGGTGGCGGCCTGTTGGGCCTCCTTGGAATCAAACTCCAGGCGGTCGAGCTTGGTCACGCCGTCGACCACGGCGGCCACCTTGGGACCGAACTCCCCGATCAACCACTCGTTGGTGACACCGGTGTCCTCGACGGCGTCGTGCAGGAGGGCCGCGGCGATGGTCATCTCATCGAGTCCCAGATCGGCGGTGATATCGGCGACGGCGATCGGATGGGTGACGTAGGGCTCTCCGGTGCGCCGCAACTGCCCCTCGTGCGCGTTGATCGCCACGATGCCCGCTCGGCGGATCAGGGCGACGTCCCCGCCGTCGTGGTGCTCGAGGAAGCGCGCGACGAGCCGCTCGACCGAACCCGCGAGGGCCGGATCCACCGTCGAGCGCGACGTCAGGCTGACCATCAAATCAGCCTAGGCGTCAACGGCGTCTTGGTTTACGGGGCCGCGGCGTCACGCTCGTCGCGGGACGACGTCCACCCGCCAAGCGCTGCGTGGCGTCCGAACCCAGGAGCGCCGCGGCACGCGGTGACAACGTCGCGTGCGAGGTCCGCGCCACGCGAGCGGCCAACTCCTGGTAGCGCGGTTCGCGCTCCTTCAGCCACGCGAGCAACGGACTCGCGATGAAGATCGAGGAGTACGCGCCGCTCATCAGCCCCACGAAGAGGGCCAGTCCGTAGTTCTCCAGGGTGGTGGCTCCCAGGAGGTAGGCACCCACCAGCAGCACCGCCAGCACCGGCAAGATGGCGACCAGGGAGGTGTTGATCGAGCGAGCGAGGGTCTGGTTCATCGAGAGGTTGACCATCTCGCTGTAGCTCACCGTGCCGCTCTTGAGAATGGCGTTCGTGCCGTTGGCGTTGTCACGGACGCGGTCGAAGACGACCACCGTGTCGTAGAGCGAGTACCCGAGGATCGTCAAGATGGCGATCACCGTGTCCGGAGTGATCTGGAACCCGAAGAGGGAGTACACGCCGATGGTGACCAGAAGGTCGTGGATCATGGCGATGAACGCCGCGAGTGCCATCTTGGGCTCGAAACGCACCGAGATGTAGACCACGACCGCCAGGAAGAAGATGAGGAGCGCCTCGAGGGCGCGGTTGGTCACCTGTCCGCCCCAGGTCGGACCGACGCTCGACGTGGACACCTGAATGGGATTGACGCCGGCTTGTCGGGCCATGGCGTTGACCACCGCGCCGGTGACGTTGGCCTGGGCCTGCGAGGACTGCCCGTTCAAGTCAGCGGTCACCTGATAGGTCTCGGAGCCGAGCTTTTGCACCGTGGGGTTCGAGAGACCGGCCTTGGTCACCGCCGACGTCATGGCCGAAATCGACGAGTGCGGGGCTAAGACCTCCCACGAGTTGCCGCCCTTGAAGTCGATGCCCAGGTTGAAACCTCGGATGCCCAGTGACCCGAGTCCGATGACGATGACGACGAGCGACGCGGTGAACCAGATCTTCTTGCGACCGACGAAGTCGACCGTGGTCAGTCCCTGGTAGATGCGACCGAAACGCCCCGGGGACTTGGCGTCCTGGGGGGTGTCGGGAGTGAGGGTCTCAGACATTGCGGCCTCCGGCGTTCATTCCCGCGGCGATGGAGATCTTGGAGGTTCCGCTGGCGTCGCGACGGCCCAGCAGGATGACGAGGGGTCGGGTGAAGTACCACGTGATGAAGACGTCCATCAGTGTCGACAACCCGAGGAAGAACGCGAATCCGCGCACGTCGCCCACCGCGATCAGATACAAGAGCACGGCCGCGAGGAGACTCACGGTGTCGGCGGCGAGCACCGTTCGCCAGGCGGACTTGAAACCACGGTCGACGGAGGTGCGCACCGTCCGACCCGATCTGGCCTCGTCCTTCAATCGTTCGAAATACACGATGTAACTGTCCACCGTGATACCGATCGAGACGATGAGTCCGGTCACCCCCGCCAGGCTGAAGGTCGGGGCGTACGCCGTATGTCCGAGCGCCGAGATGATCGCCCAGAGCAACGCGGCGGTCACCGCGAGACCCAGGACGATCACCAGTCCCAACGCGCGGTAGTACAGGATCACGTAGAGCAGGACCAACGCGAGGCCTGCGAGGCCCGCGCCCAGACCCGCGACGAGCGCACTGTGACCCAAGGTGGGTGACACGGTCTGGGTGGTCAGCGGCTGAAGTCGCACGGGCAAGGCTCCGAACTCCATCGCGATGGCCAGGTTCTTGGCGGAGGACTGCGTGAAGTTCCCCGAGATCTGACCCTGTCCGGCGAAACTCGCGAAGCTCGTCGAGGCGGGCAGGATGAGCGGCGCGGACTGGATGACGCCGTCGAGTTCGATGGCGACCTCCTGGTGGAAGTTCGCCCTGGCCACCGCGTCCCAGGCGGGACTGCCCGCACCGGTCAACGTGTAACTGACCACCCACTGGCCCAGCGTGTCCTGGGTTGCGAAGGCTTTGCCGATCGCCTGACCCGTCAACTGGGCGGGGCCGAGCAGATAACGCACCGCGGGGCTCGCCCCCAGCGTCGGGAGGATGACCGGCTTGGACGCGAGGTCCTGCGACGACGAGGTGGTGGCGATGTTGGCGAAGGCGGGGTCGATGCCGAGGGTGTTCGAGCTGTAGCCGTTGACCGAGTTGTTCGGTGTGACGGCCAGATTCGCCGCCGTCATCGCGTAGGAGGCACCGCACGAGGGCATCGTCGCGTTACCGATGGGTTTGGCGGTCTTGGACGCCGGCGCCACCTGGCACAGGACTGGTCGGAAGTAGAGCTGCGCCGTCTGACCCACCAGGTGCAGGACGTTGCGCGCGTCCTTGACGCCGGGGGCACTCACGACGACGTTCTTGCCCTGGACGTTGACCGTGGCCCCCGAGACCCCGAGGCCGTTGACACGGTTGTTCAGGATCGTCACCACTTCATTGAGCTGGGACTGCGTCGCCGGCGTCGTGGGCTTGTAGACGACCGACAGGCCACCAGCCAAGTCCAGACCGAGCTTGGGCCCCCACCCCAGGGACATCGTGGTGACCAGTGAACCGAAACCCACGACAATCGTCAACACCAGGCTGACGACGAGGGATTTGCGCGAAACAGCGGGACCCGCCATTACTTGTCGTCACCCTCGTGCGAGGAGTCGTCGTTCCCGCTGGTGGCGTCGTCGTCGGTGGACGGGGGCACCGGGTCGACGCGACCGGCGATGGCCGACGGAATGAATTCGAGTTCGACCCCACTCGCGGTGCGCAGGGTCACGCTCTCGTCGGTGCGGCTCACGATCGTGCCGATCAGGCCACCGATCGTGCGTGCGCGCTCGCCCACGTCGACTTGACGGGCCTGGACGCGCGCCGCCTTCTGCTTGCGGCTGCGCGGACGAAGGTAGAAGAAGTAGAGACCACCGAAGATGACCACGTAGATGATGATGATCACCGGGCTGCTACTGCTCTTGGTAGTGGCCGTGGCTAATGCGTACAACATGCAAATATCCTCCGTCGATAGACCAAAGAAACCCTAGTCGCTCGTCGCGAGGGGCTTAGACCAGGCCCCCGCCGGGTCGGCGCAGGCCCAGGTGGGCGAACGCCTTGTCGGTGGCGATGCGGCCTCGCGGGGTCCGCGTGAGGAACCCCTCGCGCAGGAGGTAGGGCTCGTAGGCGTCCTCGATGGTGGCGGTCTCCTCACCGCAAGCGTGCGACAGCGTCGTGAGGCCCACGGGCAGCTGCGCGAAAGGGCCGCAGAGCAACCCCAGGATCCGTCGATCGACCTTGTCGAGTCCCTGCTCATCCACGCCGAACCGCTCCAACGCGGCCGCGGCCACGACCTCGTCGACGATCTCGTGGGCCTCGACGGACGCGACGTCGCGGACCCGTCGCAACAGCCGGTTGGCGATGCGCGGCGTGCCACGCGCTCGCTGGGCGATGACCCCGGCGGCGTCGCCGCGTAGCGCGACGCCGAGCAGTCCGGCCGAACGCTCCACGATCTGGCGTAACTCCTCGCGCTCGTACAGTTCGAGCGCTCCCACGAAGCCGAAGCGGTCACGCAACGGTGCCGCGACCAGTCCGGTCCGCGTCGTCGCTCCCACCAGGGTGAAGTGAGGGAGGTCGAGTCGGATCGAACGCGCCGAGGGTCCCCGTCCGATCATGACGTCGAGTCGCCGGTCCTCCATCGCGAGGTACAGCACCTCTTCGACGGTTCGCGGCAATCGGTGAATCTCGTCGATGAACAGCACCTCGCCCTCGAGGAGGTCGGTGAGCAGCGCGACCAGGTCCCCGGGGCGTGCCAGCACGGGTCCGGAGGTCACGCGGATGCCCGCACCCATCTCGTGGGCGACGATGCTCGCCAGGGACGTCTTGCCCAGACCCGGGGGTCCGGCGAACAACAGGTGATCGGGACACTGGCCCCGGGTTCGGGCCGCACCCAACACGATGTGCAGGTGGCCCACCAGTTCGCGTTGACCGACGAAGTCGGCCAGCGAAGTGGGGCGCAAGGTCGTCTCGACGCTACGGTCGACTTCGGACGCCACCGTCGCCACGACGCCCTGGTCCGCGTGCGCCAGCGGCGAGACGTCGGTGTCACGCCGGGTCATCGGCGCCTCAGGTGCTGCAGCGCCGTGCGCAGGGCGTCCGACTCGTCCTCGGGGAGAATGACCCCTTCTAGGGCGTCACGGATCTCACCGGGCGCGTAACCGAGCGAACGAAGGGCCTCTTCGATATCACTGACCCCGGGGGGGCGTCGCGACGAGGGCAGGGGCGCCGGTTCGGACAACTTCCCCCGGAGTTCGAGAACGATCCGGTTGGCGGTCTTCGCACCGATGCCCGGGATCTGGGCAATGAGTTTGGCGTCGCCGTCCTCAATGGCCGCGCGCAGTCGCTCCGTGGACATCGTGCGCAGCGCGGCCAGCGCCGTCGAGGGTCCCACCCCCGGCGTCGCCAAGAGGGTCGTGAAGAACTCGCGGTCGTCGTAAGCGTGGAATCCGTAGAGGACGATGGCGTCGGCGCGCACCTGGGTGGCGATGAAGAGTTCCACGTCGTCACCGACGCGCAACTCTTCGCTCGAAGCCAGGCTCACCTCGTAGCCCACCGCGTGCACATCCACCACGACGGTGCCCGAGGAGTGCAGCGCGACCACGCGGCCCCGCAACCAGCCGATCACGTGGCGGCCGCGAATCGTCGCTCGACGCGCTCAGTGACGAAATAGGTGATCGCCAGCCCCAGGGCGTCCGCCGCGTCCGCCGGAGTGGGCGCCGTCGCCAGCGCGCAGAGTTGAGCGACCATGCCCTGGACCTGGGTCTTCGAGGCGGCGCCGTAGCCGGTGACGGCGAGTTTCACCTGTTGGGCGGTGAACTGGCGCACCGTCATGCCGCGCGCACTGGCGAGACCCACCGCGAGGCCACTGGCCTGGGCGACCGGAATGGCGGTCTTGGCGTTGCGTTGGAAGAAGACGCGCTCGACCACCACGGCCTGGGGGCGGAATTCCTCGAGTAACGACGAGAGGTCGACGTGGAGCTGACCCAAGCGTCGTTCCACCTCCCAGGACGCGTTGGTCTCCAACACGCCCGCGCGCAGCGCCCGGAACGACTCCGCGCCCTCGAGGCTGCCCTCAACCAGGCCGAACCCGCAACGCGTCAGGCCGGGGTCGATACCGAGTACGAACATACGTTCGATTGTACTGCGCTGGTCAGCGGCGTCGAGGGATTACTCCTCGAAGTTGGCGAGAATCTCGTCGGAGACGTCGAAGTTGGCGTACACGTTCTGCACGTCGTCGTGATCGTCGATGGCGTCCATGAGCCGCAGGACCTTCTTCGCCTCGCCCTCGTCGTCCACGGGGATGAGATTCTGAGGGATGAGCGTCAGGTCGGCGTTGAGGACCGTGAGGCCGTAGCCCTCGAGGGCGTCGCGCACGGCACCGACCTCGGTCGGCTCGGTCGTGACGACGAAGTTCTCGCCCTGCGCGGTGAAATTCTCCGCACCGGCTTCGAGCACCCATTCGAGCAATTGGTCCTCGTCGACGGGGCCCTTGACCTCGATCAGACCCTTACGGTCGAATTGCCACGACACCGCACCGGGCTCGGCGATGTTGCCCCCGTTCTTCGACAACAGGTGCTTGATCTCGGCACTGGTGCGGTTGCGGTTGTCGGTGAGGGTCTCGATGATGATCGCCACCCCGCCGGGGGCGTAACCCTCGTAGGAGATCGCCTCGTAGCGAACGCCCTCGAGTTCGCCCGTGCCACGCTTGATCGCGCGCTCGATGGTGTCGATCGGCACCGAGGCCTCACGGGCCTTCTGGAACATCGTTCGTAGCGCGGCATTGGCCCCGGGGTCTCCCCCGCCCTCGCGCGCGGCGACCTCGACTTGACGGATCAACTTTGCGAATACTTTGGCGCGCGCGCTGTCTTTGGCACCCTTGCGGTGCTTCGTGGTCGCCCACTTCGAATGGCCGGACATGTTTCCTCCTGCCCGTAATAGGGCGTAGTTATCGTAACGCTTCTTGCAGGGCGTCGAGGAACAGTCCGTGAACGAGAACGTCGCTGGTGAGTTCGGGGTGGAACGAGCATCCCCACAGCGCACCCTGGCGCACGAGCACGGGGTGTTCACCGTCGCCGTGGTCGTGACTCGCCCAGACGGTGACGTCGGGCCCGCACTGCTCGATCCGCGGAGCACGGATGAACACCCCCGGCACGGTGCCGCGATCGCCGATATCGATGGGCACCTCGAAGCTCGCGATCTGTCGACCGTAGCCATTGCGCCGGACCGCGACGTCCAGCGCCGCGAAACTCCACTGGTCATCGCGTCCGTCCAGGATGCGCGTGGCCAACAGGATCAATCCGGCGCACGTGCCAAAGACGGGCATCCCGTCATCGATCATCGACTGCAGCGGATCTCGCAGCCCCGACGTGGTGAGCAGATGCCCGATCGCCGTCGATTCGCCACCGGGGATGATGAGGCCGTCCAGGCCGTCGAGGTCCGCCACGCGCCGCACGCGTCGCGGTGTGGCCCCGAGGTTCTCCAAGGTGGCGACGTGCTCGCGGACGTCGCCCTGCAGGGACAAGACGCCGACGCGACGCATCACCAACCGCGCTCGGCCAAGCGCACTTCCAGCGACGCCGTCTCGGACCCGCGCATCGCGGCCCCCAGGCCCGTCGAGACCTTGGCGACCATCGTGGCGTCCTCGAAGTGCGTGGTGGCCTCGACGATCGCCTTGGCCATGCTCACCGGGTCGTCGCTCTTGAAGATGCCCGAACCCACGAACACCGCCTCGGCGCCCAGTTGCAGGACGAGCGAGGCGTCCGCGGGGGTCGAGAGGCCGCCCGCGCAGAACAACGGGACCGGCAGCTTCCCGGTGGCGGCGACCTCTTGGACGAGCGCGATCGGGGCTTGAAGGTCCTTGGCCAGGGCGAAGAGTTCCGACGCGTCGGCACTCGCCAGTCGACGCATCTGGGCGTTGATCGTGCGTAGGTGGCGCACCGCCTCGACGACGTTGCCCGTACCGGCCTCGCCCTTGGAGCGGATCAGACAGGCACCCTCGGCGATGCGGCGCAGTGCCTCACCCAGGTTGGTGGCTCCGCAGACGAAGGGAACCGTGAAGTCCCACTTGTCGATGTGGTTCTCCTCGTCCGCCGGCGTCAATACTTCGGATTCGTCGATGTAGTCCACGTCGAGGGCCTGGAGAATCTGCGCCTCCGCGAAGTGGCCGATCCGCGCCTTGGCCATGACCGGGATGGTCACCGCCGCCTGGATCTCCTGAATCATCTGGGGGTCGCTCATGCGCGCCACGCCGCCATCGCGACGGATGTCCGAGGGCACCCGCTCCAGGGCCATGACGGCGACCGCGCCGGCGTCTTCGGCGATCCTGGCCTGTTCGGGATTGACGACGTCCATGATGACGCCGCCGCGCAGCATGTCGGCCAATCCGCGCTTGACGAGGGCCGAACCGACGGTGGACGGTGTGAGAGCTGAATTCATAGCCCTCAGCCTAATAGAGGTGGGAACCTACCATTCCTCGAGAGCGAGGGCGCGTAGCTCCACGTCGTCGAGGTCGGCGAGGTCGGGGGTCGACCGGTCACCGCACACGTCGAACCAGATGAAACGGGACCGGTCGTACTGGGTGGAGGCGAAGTACGACGACGGGGGCAGGACTTGGCGCGCGCACCGGCGTAGTGCACCGGCCAAGCCCAAGGGGTAGCGGATCGCCGCGGCCGCGACCTCGTCCGCCCGGTAGGTCAGACCGCTACCGGCGACGTCGCGGCGCACGGACGGCGCGGCGTTGACGACCGCCGAGGCGCTCTCGCGCGTCAAGACGCCCAGACGCTGACGGGCCATGCAGTGTGCGACGACCCCCTCGAGTTCGATGAGTTCGAAGTCGCGCATCAGGGCGCTGGTGACGAGGAAGGCGTAACTCTGGCCGTTGGGCACCAGGGCGGCGTTGTAGCCCGCATCGTCGATGACGAACGCGCTGACCTGGTCGACGCCGAAGGTGGCCGTGAGCCGGTCGAGAACCGTCATCAGCCGCTGGTGATCCCGGGAGGTGCCCGCGATCGTGAATCCCGACAGGACCTTGGCGCCCAGGTTGTTCGCGCGATCCTCGAAACGGGCGAGCGCGCGGCGCACGGCCAATACGGCGGCGACGCCCAGGAGGAGGGCCAGGAGGAGGAACCACCACGAGATGGCGATCGCCACCAGTGATACGACCGCCACTCCCCCGACCACGTAGCCCACGGGCAACGAACGCTTGATCGCGAAGCGGCGCGCGACGTCGAGGTGGGTTTGGCGCTCGGCGGCCGACGGCGCGTAGGGATTCTGCCAGGTGGGATCGAGCACGGCCTCCACGTGGCGAGGGCCGCGCGAGCGCGAGGACGAAGAGCGTCGCGAGCGCGAACTTTGCTTAGTGGCCATGCCTTCAGGCTACCCCAGCACCGTAAATCGCACGTGCGCGCTCGTAGAGGATCAGGTACTCGTCCATCAGGTGACGCATCGACCAGCTCTCGGCGTGCTCGCGCGCGCGCCCCAGGGTGATCGCGTCGCGCGAAGCGAGCGCCTGGTCAATGGCGACTTCGAGTTCGCGCGAGTTCGCGCGAGGGAACAGCACCGCGTGGGAGCCGACCGCGTCGCGGTAGCCCGCGATGTCGCTGGCCACCACGCGGGTCTCGGCGGCCATGGCTTCGAGTAAGACGAGGCCGAAGGACTCACCGTGGGTGGCCGGAGCGACCACCACGTCCGCCCGGCGATACCACTGGCGCTTGTTCTCGTCGGAGACCGCGCCGAGGAACTCGATGGCCGCGTCGGCGGCGGCGAGTCGCTCGAGGTTCGCGCGTTCGGGTCCGTCGCCGGCGATGACGAGTCGCCAGGGGATCGTGGCGTGCGCGTTGTGCTCGCGCACGGCGGTGATCGCCGTGCTCACGCCCTTACGCTCCTCGAGACGCCCCACGACGAGCACGGTGACCCGTTGTTGGGGCTCGCGGGCGAACTGGGTGAAGCGCTCGGTCTCGAAACCGTTGAACAGTATCGTGGGCGAGACGCCGCACGACTGGCGGGCGGTGTGCGCCGCCTGCTCCGACACCGCGACGCACACGTCGAGGTGTCGGGCCCATCGCCGCAGCAGGGGTGCGCTCCACGTCAGGGCCGGTCCCGTCCCACTGCGGTGGAAGGTCCCCACGGCCGCGACACGATGAGCGCGCAACGTGCGCCACCCCAGGCGCGGCGCGAAGGGCTCGTGCCAGTGCACCACCTCGGGTGCGAAGGCGAGGATTCGCGCGAACGCCTCACGCGACGCGCGCGCCGACAGCGTGAGGGGGGCGCGCGATCCATTGGCGCGCACGCTCACGAGTGGCCCCAGTCGCTCGAGGCGCGCGGGCGTGTCGACGACGCTCTCGTCGCTCGCGTCGGGGGCCACGACTTGGACCTCGAGTCCGCGGCGCGACAGCTCACGGCTCATGGCGAGGGCCTGCTCCTGCACCCCGCCGAAGACGCTGAGCGCATAGGGTGAGATGATCGTGACCCGATGAATCGGATCGACGTCGCTCACGGGGCCTCGAAGCGCGCTTCGAGGACGTGCCACTGCTCAGGGGCCCGTCGGATCAGCCCCTCGAGCTCGTGCGCCACCATCTGGGTCACGCGGGTGACGTCGTCACGCAAGCGACCCTCACGTCGCACGTCGAGTGGCGCGGTCACCACGGCGAAGTGATCGCTCCCCGGCCCGGTGTAACACGCCGCAGCCACCAGCACCGCTCCCGTTCTCAGGGCCAGGGTGGCCGGACCGCCCGGCAGGGAGACGCGCTCGCCGAAGAAATCGACGACGACCCCGCCGCCTTGGATGTCGCGGTCACACAGGAGGCCGACCACCCCCCCATCCTTGAGGACCTGAAGGAGCTTGCTACTGGCTTGTGCGTTGAGACCCTCGACGTGAATGCCGATCGCCTCGCGCTTGGACCTGAACCAGTCGAAGAGTTCCGCGGGGTCGAGTTGCTCGGCGACGGCCGTCATCGGCATCCCCAGGGTCGAGATGTAGGACCCGCCCCACTCCCACGATCCGATATGGGGAAGCGCGACCACCACCCCGCGACCTTGCGCGAAGGCGTCCTCGAGGTGCTCCAACCCCTCGGCGATGCGAAAGCGATCGGTGATCGTGCGCCAACCGAGCGCGGGTAGTTTGGCGCTCTCGGCCCAGTACTGTCCGTAGTTGGCGAATCCCCGACGAACGTAGCGATCGAGGACGTCAGGGTCGACCGGTGCGGCGGGAGCTCCGAGCACCCGGGCGAGATTGTTCGCCAGGTGTGCGCGACTGGCCGATCGCGGGCCGACGATCAGCGCAGCCCACCGTGCGAGGGCCACGTCCACCCGTTCGGGGAGTGACTCGAGCACGGTCCCGAGGGTCTTGTAGAGCAGTACCTTCGCGCGGGGTTTCACGGCCTAGTGGCGCGAGGACCGACTGAGTCGGTGCGGACGGCGCGCGTGGGT
The DNA here is from genome assembly GCA_019352075.1 of Acidobacteriota bacterium. Lineage (GTDB taxonomy): Bacteria > Actinomycetota > Acidimicrobiia > Acidimicrobiales > RAAP-2 > RAAP-2. The sequence goes on from JABBOA010000003.1 coordinate 25,030, forward strand.
GCGCGACGGGCGCTCGATGACCACGCGCGGCGCCGGGCGTGCCGCCACCTGCCACACGCGCCAGAAGCGGCCGAGTGCGGTCATCGTGGTGAGAAACAACATGATCCACAGGACCGGGACGAAGATGCTCGACGAGAGGAGGGCGACGCCCAGGAGTACCAGGCGTTCGGCGCGCTCCATCAGGCCACCCTTGGCCGCCAGTCCGAGGCTCTCGGCCTTGGATCGCTGATAGGAGATGAGAAAGAACGTCGTCAACAGCGCGAAGGGCAACAGTACGAGTTCCCCGGGGTGATGACGTTGCAGGTAGAAGGTCACACCGCCCAACAACGCCGCGTCGGCGACGCGGTCGACGACCGAGTCGAAGAAGCTGCCGCGCTGACTGGCGCGGTGCGAGGCCTTGGCCACGGCGCCATCGAGGAGGTCGTGCGCCCCGGTGAGGATCAGCAAGACGATGGCTCCGAGGAAATAGCCCATCGCGATGCACCACGCCGTCGCCACCGCGAAGACGAGTCCCGACGCCGTGAGGACGTCCGCGGAGAAACCGACGCGAACCAGCCCCCGACCGACGGGGGCGGTGGCGGCGTCTACAGACTGGCGGAACTTTCCGTCGAACATCAATCTCCCAGGTCCTAGGGCGAAGTCTACCGAGAGCGATGCGGTGGATACTTAATCAAATTGCACCACGACCTTTTCCCACGTCGCCACCAGTGATTCTGGAAGTACCCGGGTCTCGGCGATGGTACTCATGAAATTGGTGTCACCGTTCCACCGCGGCAGCGCGTGACCGTGCAAATGCTTGGGAATGCCCGCTCCCGCGGCTTGACCCAGGTTCATTCCGACGTTCATCCCGTCGGCGCGGTACGCGATCTCCAGGGCGGCGACGGTGCGCCGCAGGGTCCAGAAGAAACTGCGGTACTCGTCATCGTTGAGCTCCAGCAATGACCCGACGTGGCGCCGCGGCAGCACCAACAGGTGTCCCGAGCCGTAGGGGAAGGCGTTGAGGGTCACGAAACTGAACTCGTCGCGCCACACCACGCCCGAATCGCTCGAGGGCGCCAACTGCGAAAGCTCGCAAAAGACGCAGGTCCCCACGTCGCTGGCGTGCGACGCCGCGTCGGGTCCCGACACGTACGCTTCGCGCCACGACGCGGCGAACCGATCAAGTGGCACGAGAGAGCTCCGGTGAGCCGTGCTCCGCGATCTCGACGCGGAGGCGTGAACGAAACTCTTCGAGGTCCACGCCGCGCTCGGGATCATTGGCCCCACGGGCGTTCACCCCGACGGTGCGCGACACCACGTCCTCATCGCCCACGACGAGGACGTACGGGACCTTCTCGAGCTTGGCGCGACGGATGCGAGACCCTAAGGGTTCATTGGCCAGCTCGACGCTCACGCGCACCCCGTCGCCGCGTAGCGCCGACGCCACCTGGTGCGCGTAGTCGTCGTGATCGTCACGGACTCCGAGGACCACGACCTGGTCAGGACTCATCCAGGTGGGCATGTTGCCGGCGTAGTGCTCGATCAGGATCGCCATGAACCGTTCCACGGTACCGAAGAGGGCACGGTGGATCATGATCGGTCGATGGCGGGCGTTGTCGCTAGCGACGTAACTCGCCTCGAACCGCTGGGGCGTCTGGAAGTCCAACTGGATCGTGGACAACTGATGGGTGCGTCCGATGGCGTCACGCGCCTGGACCGAGATCTTGGGCCCGTAGAAGGCCCCGCCGCCGACGTCGAGGACCAGTTCGAGCCCCGCCTGGCGCGCGACGTCGCCCAGCGTCGCCTCGGCCTCGTTCCACTCCTCGTCACTGCCGACCGCCTTGCCCTCGGGCCGGGTCGAGAGTTCCAGGTAGAAATCGTTGAGACCGAAGTCGCGCAGGAGACCCAGTACGAAGTTCAGCAGGTCGCTGAGCTCCTGGGCCATCTGTTCGCGCGTGCAGAAGATGTGCGCGTCGTCTTGGGTCATGCCCCGTACCCGCGTCAGGCCGTGCACGGCACCGGACTTCTCGTAGCGGTAGACCGTGCCGAACTCAAACATGCGAAGGGGCAACTCGCGATACGACCGTTGGCGCGCCTTGAAGATGAGCATGTGGAACGGACAGTTCATCGGTTTGAGGTAGTACTGCTGGCCGTCGTCGAGCTCCATCGGGGGGTACATCCCGTCGGCGAACCATTCGAGGTGTCCCGAGGTCTCGAACAGCTCGGCCTTGGTGATGTGAGGAGAGTTGACGAACTCGTAGCCCCCGGCCACGTGGCGGCCGCGCGAGTACTCCTCCATGACCCGACGAATCGTGCCCCCCTTGGGGTGGAAGACCGCGAGACCGGGCCCCAACTCGCCGGGGAACGAGAACAGGTCCATCTCCGCGCCCAAGCGCCGGTGGTCGCGCTTCTCGGCCTCCTCGAGTTGGACCAGGTGGGCGGCGAGTGCTTCCTTGGACTCCCATGCGGTGCCGTAGATGCGCTGGAGCTGCGGCCTCTTCTCGTCACCGCGCCAGTACGCGCCCGCGACGCGCATGAGCTTGAAATACCCCAGTCGCTTGGTCGAGGGCACGTGGGGTCCTCGACACAGGTCCTGGAACTCGGGGGTGTTGGCGTACGTCGAGACGACGGACCCCCCGACTTCGCCGGCGTCCTCGGGGTTGGCGCCGTCGCCCACGCCCGCGATGATCTCGACCTTGAAGGGCTGGTCCTTGAAGAGTTCGAGCCCCTCCTCGATCGAGTACTCCGATCGCAGGAAGGGCTGGTCCTCGGCGACGATCGATCGCATGACGCGCTCGATGCGATCGAGGTCGTCGTCACTGAAGCGCGCGCCCTGGGGCAATGCGAAGTCGTAGTAGAAGCCGTCACGGATCGAGGGACCGATCGCGTAGTGCGCGCCGGGCCACAGGCGCAACACCGCCTGGGCCAGTACGTGCGCGGTCGAATGTCGCAGGACGTCGCGCCCGACGTCGCTCGCCGGGGTGACGATGGTGACACGGTCGCCGTGGTGTAGCGGACGGTTGAGGTCGGTCAACTCACCATTCACCTGGGCCGCGATGGCGTCGTGAGCGAGCCGCGAGCCAATCGCCGCTGCGAGTTCACGAGCGCTCGAGCCGTCGTCGAGCGAACGGACACTGCCGTCTGGGAGTTGCACATCAATCACCGACATCACACCTTTCGTCGCTCACAGCGTAATGCCGAGCAGGGCCGCCGCCGGGGCGACCGTGGCTCCGGCGTGCGCCGCGGCGTCCACTGCGGCCAGCGCGCCGGGGCAGTCTAGATCGTCATCGAGGGCGTCGCGCACGTCCTGCAGGACGGAGCCCTCGCGACCGTTGAGCGTCGAACGCCAGGTCGCCAGGCGTGACTGGGCCGACGAGAGCAACTCGTCGCGCCACTCCCAGTCCTCGCGGTAGTGCTGGTCGAGCATGGCGAGTCGCACCGCCGCGGGCTCGGCACGTTGGACCAGTTGCGAGACGAAGACCAGGTTGCCCAGGGACTTGGACATCTTCACCCCGTCCAGACCGACGAGACCCACGTGCAGCCAGTGTCGAGCGAAGGGCTGACCGGTCGCTGATTCACTCTGCGCCGCTTCGCACTCGTGATGGGGGAACGCGAGGTCGCGCCCTCCCCCGTGCACGTCGATCGTCGCCCCGAGTTCGCGACGCGCCAGGGCCGAGCACTCGATGTGCCACCCCGGACGCCCGGCGCCCCAACGTGACTCCCAGGCCGGCTCGTCGTCGAGCGAGGGTTGCCAGAGCACGAAGTCCAACGGGTCGCGCTTCTTCGGGTCCCCCGGGTCCCCACCGTGCAGAGCGGCGAGCGCCAGCATCGACTCGCGGTCTTCGTGGCTGATCTGTCCGAAGCGCTCGAAGGTGGACGACTCGAAGTAGACCCACCCGCGGCTCTCGTAAGCGTGTCCGCGCGCGAAGAGTTCGTCGATCATCGTCAAGATCTCGGGGATCGCCCCCGTGGCCCGCGGTTCGGAGTACACCGGTAAGAGGTTCATCAATCGCATGTCGCGTTCGAAGGTCACCATCTCGCGCGCCGCCAGGTCCAGATAGTTGACGCCGAGCTGTCGGGCCTTTCGTAAGATATCGTCGTCAACGTCGGTCACGTTGCGCACGCAATGGGTCTGGTGGCCCGCATCGCGCAGGCGCCGCTGCAGGACATCGAAGGTCAGGTACACGAAGGCGTGACCCATGTGGGCCGCGTCGTAGGGTGTGATACCGCAGCTGTAGAGCGAGACCACCGGGCCGGGCTCCATGGGAAAGACGCCCCGACGGGCCGTGTCGTAGAGCCGCATCAGTGTCCGAGCCCCGCCAATTTGACGTAACTGTGCGCCTTGTGGCGGATGTTGATCGAGATGCACACCGCGGTGAACGCCTCGACCGCACTGGCGAGCGACATCGAACCGGCGATCACCGCGTGAAGACCCGGCATCGCCTCGACCATCTGCGCCACGTGCTCGCGAGCGTCGGCGTGGTCCGAGAAAATGACGACGTCGGCGTCGAGGGAACTGTCGAGATTCACCATCTCTGATGCGGGTAAGTGATGGAAGGCACCCACGACCTGTGACTTAGCCACGGCGTGCGCCAATTGGGCCGCCATGGAACCTCGCGGCGGGTAGAGCGGCACGAGTTCGCGCCCTTCGCGGGTAAGGGCGTTGACCATCGAGATCACCACCTTGCCCTCGAGCTGTTCGCGCAGGGCACTCACCGTCGACACCGCGGAGTCCCACGGCGTGGCCACCACGATGACGTCGCTCGCGCTGGCGACTTCGTTGGTGGCGCCGGTGAGTGCACCGGTGCCGCGCACCTCGAGTGAGCTCGCGATTCCGGCGGCGCGCTGCGCGTCGCGCGAACCCAGTACGACGTCGTACCCCGCACTGGCCAGACGAAGCCCCACTCCCTGTCCGGCGGGTCCTGTTCCCCCCAAGATGCCGACGGTGCTCATGGCGTACCCTTTCAATTGTCGAACTTCAGTACGCTAACAAGATGGCAATACTGACCAATCACCGTATCTTGATTACCGGCGTCCTCACTGACGATTCGCTGGCCTACGGCATTGCCCGCCGGGCCCTCGAAGAAGGCGCCACCATCGCGGTGACGGGCGCGGGGCGCGGACTGGCCCTGACCCGGCGCACGGCGCGCAAGCTCGGCGCAATCGGCGAGGTCATCGAGCTCGACGTGACCCAGCCCGCGCAGATCGCTGCGGCGGTGACCGAGGTGGGCGATCGCTTCGGTCGACTCGACGGTCTGGTGCACGCGATTGGCTACGCGCCCCCCACCTGTTTGGGGGGCGGGATGTTCGTGGCCCCCTTCGAGGACGTGGCCACGGCGTTGCACGTCTCCACGTACTCCCTGGCCGCTCTGGTCGGGGCGTTCCGGCCGCTCCTGCAAAAGAGCGAGGCCGTCGGCGGTGCGTCGGTGATTGCCCTGGACTTCGACGGGAGCCGCGCGTATCCGGTGTACGACTGGATGGGCGTGATGAAGGCGGGCCTCGAATCGCTGGGGCGTTACCTGGCGCGAGAGGTCGGAGCCGACCATATCCGTGTCAACATGCTCGCCGCCGGTCCGATTCGCACCATTGCGGCCAAGTCGATCCCCGGGTTCCAGGTCTTCGAGGACACCTGGGCGGAGCGCGCCCCCCTCGGCTGGGACGTCAACGACTCGTCGGCGGTCGCCGATGCGGCCGTCGCGCTCCTCTCGCCGTTACTGCGCGGCACCTCGGCCTCGGTCATCCACGTCGACGGCGGCGCCCACGCGATGGGTTAGGAACTGCGGGGCGAACTGGGTCTCGTAGAGGTCACGGTACAACCCGCCACGGTCCAGTAGTTCGTCGTGGGTACCGCGCTGGACGATGTGACCGCCGTCGATCACCAGGATCTGATCGGCGTTGCGCACGGTCGACAACCGGTGCGCTATCACCAGCGAGGTCCGGTCGCGCATGGTTTGGTCGAGGGCTCGCTGCACCGCCGCTTCGCTCTCGTTGTCGAGGTGGGCCGTGGCTTCGTCGAGCACCACCAGTCGCGGGGCCTTGACCAACAAGCGCGCCAGGGCGACTCGTTGCTTCTCGCCCCCGCTCAGTCGATAGCCTCGCTCACCGACCACGGTGTCGAGCCCCATCGGGAGGCTGGCCACGAGCGGCGCGATCTGGGCGGCGACGAGCGCCGCGTGGATCTCTTCGTCGCTGGCGTCGGGTCGCGCGAACAGGAGATTGGCGCGCAGGGTGTCGTGGAACAGATGCGGATCCTGCGTCACGACACCGACGGTGGCCGAGAGCGACGTCGCACTCGCGTCGCGCACGTCCACGCCGTTGATCTCGACCGTCCCGGACGTCACATCGTAGAGTCGCGAAACCAGTAGTGAGATAGTGGTCTTGCCGGCCCCCGATGGTCCCACGAGGGCGGTCATGGTCCCCGGGGCGACCTCGAAGGAGAGGTCGTGCAGCACCGGCGTCCGGGTGACGCGTTCGAGGGTGGCCACCGCCTCGAGCGAGGCCAACGACACCTCCTCGGCGCCCGGGTACTCGAAGTGGACGTGGTCGAAACGCAGGGTCGCGGGACCTTCGGGGATCGAGCGCGCATCGGGCGAATCCTTGATCATCGGCTCGAGGTCGAGGATCTCGAACAGCCGTTCGAAACTGACCATGGCCGACATGTAGTCGATGTTGAGGTTCGAGAGTTGGGTCAAGGGTCCGTAGAGTCGCGCCAGGTACAACTGCAGGGCCACCAGGGTGCCGACCGCCAGTGAACCGTGCAGCACCGCCACCCCGCCGAAACCGTAGGCGAAGGCCGTGGCGAGCGACGCGGTGAGCGACAGCGCGACGAAGAAGAAGCGCTGGTACGTCGCTTGGCGTACGCCGATGTCCCGCACTTGTCCGGCGCGCGACTCGAAGTACGCCAGTTCGTCGCGGGGGCGCCCGAAGAGCTTGACCACCATGGCGCCGGCGACGTTGAAACGCTCGCTCATCACCATGGTCATCTCGGCGTTGAGTTCCATGCCGCGCTGAAAGAGCGTGCCTAGTCGTCGTCCCACCCGCCGCGCCGGCAGGAGGAAGACGGGGAGCAGGATCAGCGCCACCAGCGTGATCGGCCAGCTCAAGTAGAACATCACACTCAAGATGATGGCGAGCAGGACGGCGTTACCCACCACGTTGGAGAAGAGGTCGGTGAACGCCTGCTGGGCGCCGATGACGTCATTGTTCAATCGGCTGATGAGCGCTCCGGTCTGCGTGCGAGAGAAGAAGGCGACCGGCATCTCTTGGATGTGCCGATAGACCTTCGCCCGCAAGTCGTAGATCAAGCTCTCGCCGATGACCGCCGAAGCCCGTCGCTCGAAGAGCGACAGTCCGGCGTCGACCAACGCCAAGAGGGCGGTCACGAGCGAGAGACCGATGACCAGGCCCTGGCGCTTGTCCTTGATACCGACATCGAGGATGGCTCGCAGCACCAACGGGGCGACCGAGACCACCACCGCGTCGAGGATGACGACCAACAAGAAGACCAGGATCAAGGGACGATAGGTCTTGGCGAAGGTGAGCATCCGCGGCAGCGTGCCCTTCTTGATCTGGTGTTCGAGAATATCGCGGTTCCGTCGCATCGAGGACATCCCCGCTCGCCCACCACCGTGCATTGTCATCGCGACTCCTTCATCCCCTGCAGTGTACGAAGCGAGAGGCGCGAGTCACGCCGCGACGTCACCCGGTCAGCGCACTGGTGAGAATCAAGAGGCCCAGGAGGCACATGACGCTCCCACCGATGGAGCGCAACGTCACCAGCCGCTTCGCTGAACCCGACAGCCACTGGCGGGCGGTGCCGGCCACGAGACCCCACGTGCCGTCGCTGAAGAACGCCATCACGCTGAAGATGGCGCCCAGGATGACGAGTTGGAGGGTGATGTGGCCGCGGGAGCGATTGACGAAGTGAGGGAACACCGCCGCGAAGAAGACGAGCGATTTGGGATTGAGCACGCCAACGACGAAACCCTGGCGGATGATGAGACGCCGGGGTGGGCGCTGCGCTTCGCGTTGGGTCATCGCCAGGGCGTGCTCGTGGCGGTGGCGCAGGGCATCCACGCCGAGATAGAGCAGGTAGCAACCACCCGCCACCTGTAAGACCACCGAGAACAATCTGGAATGCGAGAGCAAGGGGCCCAGGCCCAGGGCCACGACGAGCGACAGCAACAAAGTACCCAGACTGTTGCCCAGAACCGTGAGCACGGCGACGGCGCGCCCCCACGCGACGCCACGGGCCAAGGTGAACAGGACGCTCGGGCCGGGCACCATGATGATCAGGATCGACGCCACGAAGAACTGGGTGAGGTGCGCGTTGTCGATCACGCGACCCTCGTCGCCGTCAGCCACTCGACGGCGCGCAGGCTCAGTCCGATGCTGAAACCCACCGTGCTCGCGAAGAAGGCCGTGCCCACACCGACCTGTCCCCCGAGCGACCAGCCGACCGCCAGCACCAGGACCTCCAGACTCAGTCGCACGTAGACGACACTCACGTCGAGTCGTCGATGCAGGCTCGTCATCAGGCCGTCGCGTGGTCCAGGACCGAGGCCCGTCGTCAAGTAGAAGGCGCTACCGAGACCGATGGCGGTCACGCCGGCGACCATCAACAGCGCGCGCCCGAAAGGATTCGCCGGAGTGGCCACGTGGGCTGCCGTGAGGTCCAGCACCCAGGCGATGACCACAAGGTTGGCGAGCGTGCCCAGGCCCGGTCTCTCGCGCAAGGGCCACCATGCGAGAAGGACGCCCAACGAGACGATCATCGTCGCCCACCCGATGGAAATCCCCACCCGATGGCCGAGACCCTGAGCGAAGACGGTCCAGGGTGTCGCTCCCCAGTGCGAGGCGACCAAGAGCCCTTCGCCCAGTCCGAAGAGGCCCAGACCGCCCAGGAGCGGACCGATCATGAGGGGGCGTAGCGCCCACGTGCTCGACGCACGCCAGGGCGTCTCAGGGATGCGGTGACTCAGGCGGGGCATCAAACAAGGCTACCGGGCACCCTGGGGGCGCCCGGTAGCCTTCTCGAACCCGCGAAACGGAGTCGTTAGTGGTGGTGGCGATGCCCCTCCTCACGGTGCTGCATCAAGGCGTGGTGCAGGGCGTCGTCGTTGCGCCCGCCGATCCAGACCCGTGCCGCGTCGACCGTGCGCGTGACGCCCGAGAGGGCGGGTCCCACGGCGACGATCAGTTCGCCGCGGCGCAGTGCGCTCCGGCTCGATGTCGCCTTGCCCATGGTGAAGACGGTCGACGCGTTGACGTTGACCACCAAGGTGGCGCCGTAGAGACCGCGCACCGTGATGACGTCATCGGACACATTGACGACGCGGCCGATGATGGCCAGGTCGCGCACCGTGACCGTCAGGGCGGTGGTCGAGGCCGACGGCGCGGTGGCGACGCGCACGATGTCGCCCACGTTGATCTCGGAGATCGTCGACACCGTGCGACCGTTGAAGTAACTCGTCGCACTCGTGAGAGCGAACGTCACCGGGGCTGTGGCGGAGGCCATCGGCTGCACGGTCATCGAGGTGTTAGTGACGATGGTCACGCTTCCCACAGTGACGTCGGGCAAGGGTGCGCCGATGCGCACGGACTTCGCGGTCAGCGGGCTTCCCGTCGCCGTGATGACGACGTGTGAACCAACCAGCAACGCCGCGATCGTGGTGGTGGACTTGAGTTGGTAGTACACGGTCGACGCGCTGAGGCTCACCGTGACCGGCGCCTTGAAGTTGCCCTCAGGTTGAACGGTCACCGAGGTCGGGATACCGGTCGCCGGCGTGAGGGCCGTCACCATTCCGTTGAGGTAGACGGGCTGCGCCACGGCGATACGAACGAGACGAGCCGTCTCAGGGTTGCCACTGGCCTCGAGAACCACCTTCGATCCGATCACGAGGTCGCTGACCGGCACGACCGCTCCCGCCTGGCGGTACACCGTGGTGGGCACGAGAGCGACACTGACCGCCACCGCGTTGTCGGCGGAGGGCAATACGGTGACCGCGGTCGGCGTGCCGGTCGTGGGCGTCAGGGCCGTCACCGTACCGCCGATCCACATCGGGCGCGGCGGGGCGATCTTCACCACGGTCGCGGTGGCCGGGCTGCCCGTCGCCTCGAGTTCGACGTGGGCCCCGACGACCAGTGAGGCGACGGTGGTCGAGCGGCCGCCCGAGTAGTAGAGCGTCCCGGCGCCCAGTGCGACGTTCATCGGGGACTTGCCCGGGTCACGAGGCTGAATGCTGACCGAGGTCGGCGTGCCGGTGGTGGGCGTGAACGCCGTCACCGTGCCGCCGACGAAAATCGGCGTGGGCGACAGGATGGTGACGGTGGCTGCGGTCGCCGGGCTGCCGGTCAGGGTGATCCGCACCGGTACGCCGACCACCAGGGCCGCCACGGTCGACGGAGCGCCCGCCTGGGTGTAGAGCGTGTCGGCACCGAGCAGGATGTTCTCCGACGGCGCGTACGCGTTGCGTGGCTGAATGGTGACCGAGGTCGGTGCGCCGGTGGTGGGCGTCACGCTGGTCACGGTGCCGCGGACGAGAAGGACGGCGCCGACGTCCGCGCGCGCGACGGGACTCGCCATGGCCACGGCCGAGGACACGGCGACGCTCGCCACGCTCAGCGCGATCACCGCAGCGAACCTTCCGACTCTGTGGATTCGTGTCATCATTATGGGCCTCGATTCGTCGGAACTGCAGGAATAGAACCAGAGTACGGAGCGATTCTGAGAAGGGGCTGTCAAATTCATGGGGAACCCTCCGCCACTCTGAGAGTTTCCTCGCGATGACCTGTGATTCGCGTGAGACGCTCTCGCGGTGTCGCGGGGAGCGCCCGCGACGAGACGAACCCTGATGGTCGCTCGCGCGCTGCTGGACCCTGGCGGCCCTTCGGCGTCTCAATGCCCCCGCACGACATTGGCCGTTCGTGGCTAACTTTGTGGGAGTGCGATGACTGACAACCCAGTTGACGCGTCCTCGAGGTATGTCGATAAAGGAGTCGTCGGGTGATTCCGTTGGTGAGTGTGGAAGTGATGCGCGACAGCGATCGCCGCGCGGTGGCGCGTTACGGTGGCGACGCACTCGTCCGAGCCGCGGGCGAGGCCGTCGCGGCCCAGGCCCGACAGATGCTGGGCACCCTGTACGGGCGACGCATCGCGGTGATCGTGGGGCCGGGCCTCAACGGCGCCGACGGTCGGGTGGCCGCGAGGAACCTGCGCGCTCGCGGATGCCGGGTCGACGTGGTCACGGTGGCCCGCCAACCGCGCGAGTTGCCCTATTACGACCTGGTGATCGACGCCGCGTTCGGGTTGGGTTGCCGCCGTGCGTACGAGGCGCCGCACCTTGACCGACGTACCAAGGTCTTGGCCGTCGATCTACCCTCGGGGGTCGACGCGGACACGGGACGGCTCCTAGGTCGCCCAGCGCGCGCCGACGTCACCTTGGCGCTCGGCGCATTGAAATTCGCTCACGTCGACGGACCCGCCGCTGAACTCACCGGGGAACTGCGCTTCGCCGATCTCGGGATCGGCGCCCCCACGGTCAATGCGATGATGACCGACGCCGACCTGGGGGGCTTCGTGCGCGGGCGCCGCGACGATCACAAGTGGAGCCACGCGCTCAGCGTCCTGGCCGGCTCGCCCCTGATGCCTGGAGCGGCAGCCCTCGTCTGTCAGGGTGCGTTGAGTGCGGGTGCGTCGATGATCCGCCTCGAGAGCATGGGCAAGATCGCCAAATTGGTCGCACTCTCGCCCGAGGTGGTGCGTGTGCGTGGCCCACTCGTCGATCCGCGCAGCCGGTGCGTGGTCGCCGGTCCCGGTCTCGGCGCCGCGTCCTCGTCGTGGTTGAGGGAACGATTGGAGGAGACCAGCGTGACCGCCGTCCTGGACGCGGACGCCCTCACCCCCGCCGTCGTCTCGCTGAGCCGCCGCGCGCCGCGCGTCTTGACCCCCCACGCCGGGGAGTTCGCACGGCTCACCGGCGATTCGTCGACGTCCGAGCGTATCGGGGCCGTGCGGACCCTCGCGGCCCACACCGAGTCGGTGGTCCTACTCAAGGGCCCCGTCACGATCATCAGTTCCGCGCAGGGTCATCTGCGGGTGGTCACCGCGGGGACCAACGCCCTGGCCACGGCAGGTACCGGTGACATCCTCGCCGGGATGATCGGCGCCGCCATCGCCCGCGGGCACGAGCCGTTCGACGCGGCAGCCCTCAGTGCTCACCTGCACGCACGCGCGGGCGCCACGCTACGACCTTACGAGGGCGCCACCGCACTGGCCGCGGCGGTGACCAGGGTTCTCGGGGCCCTCGCGGGCGACTCCTAGCGCGCGACGCCGCCCCGGTGTGGCCGCCCGGGTGTGGCCGCCCGGGCGTGGCCGCGTAGTGAGGGGAACTCCCGTGGAGAAATCACAGGAGCTTGATTCTCGATGAGGTCTCCAACGATGGCGACGCACAACTTTGGCCATTGACAACTGTGAGCAGTCGTAGAGCGCGGCGCGACTCGAACCCGTCCCATCAGTTGTGTGGAAGTGCCGACCTCTGCTCACCTGACGGCGCGAGATGCATCGCAAAGCCCGAGGGACTGACACCCGAGTCCTCAGACTTTCGCATTACCTACTGCCCTCGGGCCGAGGGTCGCGGGTTGAGGGACGGCGCGGATGTTGGTGGACTTGGCGTCGCGGTGCTAACCGAGGCCGATGGGAGTGAGGGGGCGTTCCACCGTGAGGGGCACCTGGCGTACGTCGCCGACTTGGACGCTCAGAGTCCCCACCACTTCACCCGGCGTCACGGATTGGGTCTCGGGGTCGATGTGCATCGTCACCGTGGGCGAAGGCAGGGAGGTGAACCAACTCAGTCTCAGGTGATTCTTGACGACCACGTTGACGCGCTGATTGGCCCAACCGAGCGTGCCCACCACCGTTCCCGCAGGAATCCACAGCGACCGCTGGCGCAACAGCACCGACTTCTCCAGGGCGAGCGCCTCATCGCCCGCCGGACCCAGCAAGTCACCACCTTGCGCGCCTAGGACGACGGCGTAGGCCAATTCGGTGCGACCGTTGAGCGTGAAGGTCATCGCCATGACGTCGCAACCGCCCGCCGCCTGGGTGCGTCCCGACTTGACGCCGACCACATTGTTAGTGCCAATGAAGGGCGTATACGAACCCAGGGTGCCCGCGACCGGCAAGGTCACCGACGACTGCGCAGCGATCTCGCGGATGACCGGACTCTCCATGAGAAGCGACGCCAATTCACCCGTGTCGAGCGCCGTCGAGACCGACGCTGGATCTACTCCCGAGGCGTCGGCGTAGTGGGTCCCGGTGAGACCAAGGGCCTTCGCGTCGGCGTTCATGTGCTGAACAAAGGCGGTGGTTCCGCCCCAGGCGAGATTCGCCAGCATCGTCGCGAAGTTGCAGGCCGAATGCACCATGAGTCCAGCGAGTAACTGGTTCTCACAGAGAGTCTCGCCGAGGGCAACGGCGGCGCTCGACTCTCCGTTGTTCCTGTCGGCTTCGTAGTTGACAACGTCGCCGGCATTCACCCGTAGACACGGACCCACCTTCCCGGGATCGAGGGGCAACTTCTGCAGGGTCACGTACGCCGTCATCAACTTGGTGAGACTGGCGATGGGAACAACCTCATTGTGATACGACCTCTCGTAGCCAAGGGCGGGGATCACCAACGCGGCGCTGCCGACATGGGGCCAGGCAATGGACGTCGCAGCCGGCACGTCGAGTTGCGTCAGCGATGTCGTCGACGTCGAGGGTTGGTGCAGCAAGGGCGACTGCAGCATAAAGATCATCCCCGTCGCCAACGTGGCGTTAAAGGTCTTTGATTTCGAGCGCGTCACCAGACCTCGCAGGACGCGCAGACTGGGCGGGAATCGGTGCACCCCAAAAACGTTACAGGCTGTCGTCGAAATTCCCCGATGAGACGAGGATCTTGCGCACTTTCTCGTCGGTACCGGTTTCGACTGGGGCAAAATCGGGTGTTGCGAGAGGCGTGGCCGTCTCCTGACCCGACGACGTGCGCCGGCGCGGAACTCACGCAGGAATCGACAGGGTGGTCATCGTCAGTGGATCTAGCGAGTCGAGAAGGCCATCCCCCTCGAAGCACAAACCGAGTGCTTCTCCGAGATTCGTCAGGGCCTCGTCGACGGTCTCGCCTTGGCTGACTATCTCGACGTCCCAACACCTCGTAACAAACCAAGGTGCATCACGGGCGACTGCCACGGTGAACGTGACAATCCAAATCGCTCCAGCAGTCCGTATCATCAGACCCGGTTCTAATTCTGCTTCGGAGTGGGCGCTGGGGGACTCGAACCCTCGACCTCAGCCGTGTGAAGGCTGCGCTCTA
>JABBOA010000100.1 GCA_019352075.1 Acidobacteriota bacterium
AGAGCGCGTCACTGATAATGACGAGGTCGTAAGTTCGATTCTTACTAGCCCCACCACGAGGGATTCGGACAATAGGACCCGAACCATTCGGATGAACGTTCGGACCAATGTGAAGCAGCGCCCACTCAAAGTGGTCATGCGGTGCTTCGAGCAGCACTACGGTCATAGATTTCCCCACCGGAGCAACTGCCGGGTCATACGTAGAACGCGCGTCGGCCAGGACGCCGGTGACCGTGACGGTGGCCGTGATGGTGACCGTGACGGCAGTGGGTCAGCGTGGGCGGAATCGCTCGATGTCGGCGGCGACGGTGGCCGTGGTCGTTGCGTCCACCCCGGCCTGGGCGGCGAAGTCGGGCCAGTGGTCGATGGCCTCGTTGACCTGATCGATCGTCGCGGCGATCGCGGGAACCTCGTGGCGGTCCCCCATGATTCGAAAGTCATCGAGCGAGATCTCGGAGAACTTGGCGTTCACGCTCATCTGGTGGGCCTGGGGCCACTCCGCGTCCCAGTACGAGTGGGTCACGTCGTAGGCCGGCGCGAGACGCCAACTTCCGTGTTCGGCCAGCAGGAACGAGGAGTTCTTCGAGTGGTCATCGCGATTCACGCCGGCCACGTTGAACAGCGCACGCCGGAAGATCTCACGAGCGTCGTCAAACCCGAGACCGAGTTCCTTCGCGGTGAGGAAGTAGCTCGAGTACGAGTGGGTACGGGCCATGTTGAAGTCGAGGTGGGCCAGCGCGCAGAGAGTCTGGCTGTGAATTCGTACATTGTTAGCCGCGCGGTCGAATCGACGAGTGAGGAAGTGTGCGCGCGGCCCCTCGAGGAGCAGTCTGGACTCGCTCATGTCGATGCCAGCGGCACGGGCCATGAGGTAGTAGGCGTACTCAACGCGACCGTAGGGCTGAGACTCGGTGAGCGGGGCCGCGCCGGGGGCCGCGGGGTCGCCCACGCCGTCGAGTTTGATCAACCACTGCTCGAAGCCCGCGGGGGCGCTGAACTGCCCGGAGAGCATCTCGTAGGTCTCGGGATTGAAGGCGATGACGGCCTTGGCTCGGGCACCGCCCGCCGTCGAGCCCACGGTGATGAGGTCAGCGAGGGCGTCGTGGATGGCGTCTTCACGCAGCGTTCCGCGCAACGCCGAGCGCGCGGCGGTGACCAGGCGGGCGACCTGGACCATGCTCGGTGCGTCGGTCTCGGGTCCAGCGGGTGGGGCGAAGGTCAGGGCGCCCATGGCACGCGAGCCGGCGTAGGCCAGTCGATCCAGCGGCGTGATCCGCGAGGCGCCGATACCCTGATCGTTCATCCACGCAGTCACCAGGGCGCTACCGAATCTGTCCGGTAGCGCGTCGGCCAGCATGGCGGGCAGGCCGTAGAAGGTCGTGCGCGTCAGTTCGGGGAACTCGTAGACACCGGGGCGCCGGGGCATGCGCAAGGGGGCGAGGTCGACGCCGGTACGCAGCCAACTCGCGTCGTACTCGAAGGCGTAGAGGCCTGTGGTGGGATTGAGGGCGACAGCACCGACACGACGACCCCACGCGGAGACCTCGAGCACGGTGGTGGAGGTGTACGTCACGACGGAGGCACCGGGTGACGCACCCGGCGAGGCCGCGCTGCCGTGACTCGATTGGCGAGCATCGCCAGCGGGCTGAATTCGGACTGGACAGGGGCGAAGGAGTCGAGCCACTCAGCTCGTCCGAGCGCCCGCGCGACGCGTACCACGCTGGACAGACTCGAGCCGCGCCCGCGTTCGAGGTTCTTGAGCGCACTCAGAGATACGTTGGCCCGCGCGGCGAGCTCAACCTGGGTGAGTTGAGTGGTCTGACGCAAACGGCGTACCGAACGACCAAATTGCTCCTCCCACTCCTCGACCGTAATAGATGGATTACTTTCCACCGGTTATCCTCCAAAATTGTATTTAACAGTTCTTATAGTACCCTTTTTCACGCTCATGCACACACTTGTGACAATGTGGTTCGAATTATGTCTATTGTCACAAGAGCCTCAATTCACGGTATTTCTATCTGCCCAGATGCCCCACCACGAGGGTTTCCCGCAAATCCCGTAAATCCTTCCCGTGAATGCTCCGACAAATGAGGTGTCTTGCGCTGTCACGAGCGCTGCGAGAATCTCGCGGGAGACAATGAGAGCAAAGTAGTCCTCAGAGAACGCACAGACCCCTAGAGCATCGGGGTAGGTTGCGCCCGTCTTGGGTGGTGTGGCGGGGAACAGGACGGCGCCTGGTGTCAATTGGGACGCCCTCTGACAATTTTTGGCGCAGTGCGACGCGAGGTCCGACGACCGGATGTGGACCGCCCGGTGTGGACCGCCCGGTGTGGACCGCCCTGCGGAAGGGCGCACGTCACTTGCTACTCGTAATATGGGCCGAGAATACATCGACCGAAACAAAGGCGTGTCATGTTCGAAGCCCACAAGGAAAAGAAGGCCGCTGAGGCCGCTCGCGCCGCGGCGCAGCAAGCCCAGGCCGAGCGGACCGCCGCAATGAAGGAATGGACCGATCAGATGACCGAGCTCCAGAACCTCCTCGCTGTCGCGACGGGCGAGCGTGCGAGTGACGACACGGCGCTTATGTTGAAGAAGGGCGAAGTCGAGGTCGCGGGGATAACGAACGTCGGTCTCATCGAGGAGCGCAAGGGTGCCGGCCAATGGAAGGGTGCCTCGCAAGGCGTGTCGTTCCCCATTGGTCACGTCGCCGGACGCACGGTTCGCTACCGTGTGGGTCAGACTCGCGGTCACTACGTCCAAGGGTCGCCGGTCGCCACGGCGGTCGACACCGGCACGTTGACGATCACCAACCAACGAATTGTGTATCAAGGGAGCAACAAGAGCGCGGAGTGCGCATTCCCCAAACTGCTGGGCATTCAACACGGTGCCGGCGCACTCACCATCGCGGTCTCGAACCGACAGAAGCCCACGGTCGTTCATTTCGGCGAACTCCTCGACGACTGGGTATCGAACCGACTGACCATTGCGTTGGCCCTCTTCAATGGTGACGGGGACAGCGTCGTATCCCAACTCCGCACACAGATCGCCGAGCTCGACGCGAAGAAGCCGACGCCGTGACTCACGCTTCGAACGCGCACCGGGAGGCAACGCCTCGCGCCGTGCCCGCCGACGGTGCCAGGCGACGGGGGGCGATCGACGGGGGGCACGATGCGGGGTCGCCCGTGACGTCGACCCCGTAGCGCGGCGCACCACGATACGGACGGGTTGCTCCGGGGTTCGATCACTCGTGACGACTCCGAACGACGGTACGGGCCGAGGTCGCCACCGTGCACCGGGCGGCGCCCACTTCGCACGGCCGTCGCTTCCCCAGTACCGTGAGAACATGCCCGACGTTGACCTCAGCACGTCCTCCATCACGCGACAGGGATCGGTCCCCTTGCGCGGGTTCGTGGCGAGACCGGACGGTCCCGGGCCCTGGCCGGGCGTCGTCCTCATCCACGAAGTCTTCGGAGTCGACGACGTCATGCGGCGTCAGACGATGAGGTTGGCCCATGCCGGCTATCTCACCTTGGCGATTGACCTCTACTCCGCGGGTGGCGCCGCGCGATGCCTGGTCTCGACCATGCGCTCCCTCCTGCGCGGATCGGGGCGGGCCTACATCGACATCGAGACCGCGAGGAGGTGGCTGCTCGACTCGACGGACTGTACGTCAAAGGTCGGCGTCATCGGCTTCTGCATGGGCGGCGGATTCGCATTGGTGGCGGCCAGCACTGGCTTCGACGCGGCGGCCGTGAACTACGGTCAGCTCCCCAAGGACGTGGAGAACACGATGGCCCACGCGTGTCCCGTCGTCGCCTCCTACGGAGCACGTGACCGGACCCTCGCCCACGCGGCGGCGACGCTCGACGACGCTCTCACCCGGGCGGGTGTGGCCCACGACGTCAAGGAGTACGCGGGCGCGGGACACGCGTTCATGAACGACGCACCCGTCGGACCTCGACCGCTTCGACCGCTTATGAAGGTCACGGGCATGGGGCCCCGTCCTGAGGCCGCCGCCGACGCGTGGCGTCGCATCGAGGATTTCTTCGCGTATTACCTCACCACGCCCGAGTAAGCCAGCGACGGGACACGCTCGCTCGCCTCACCCCTACTCTCAGACTGTCGAGTAGAAGGGAGAGGCATCGGTGGTCGGACTCTTGGCCCTCGGTTTCCTCGCGGGCGTCATTGCGGGCATCTCGCCCTGCGTGCTGCCGATCCTGCCGGTCGTCGTCGTCGGTTGGGTCGCCCCGGTCAACGACACGTCAGATCCGCTACGGGTCCGACGGCGACGCGCCCTCGCGGTCGTCATCGGTCTCGTGTCGAGTTTCGCACTCATCACGGCCCTGGGCTCGCTCATCCTCAGTAGTCTCGGCCTGCCCCAGGACCTGCTGCGAAACCTCGGCCTCGTCCTGCTCGTCGCCGTCGGCGTCGGATTGCTCGTGCCCACGTGGGGACAACTTCTCGAACGACCATTCCGGCGGCTGACGCGCGCGCCTCGCGCGGGGACCGGATCGGGCTTCGCCCTGGGTCTGGGCTTGGGCCTCGTCTTCGTCCCCTGCGCCGGACCGGTGCTCAGCGCGGTCTCCACCCTGGGCGCCCGCCACCACGCGAGCCTCTTCAGCGTGGCACTCAGCTTCGTCTTCGCGGTGGGTGCGGCGACGCCGATGCTCGCGGTCGCGCTGGGCGGCGACCACCTCATCGAACGTCACCGCGCGCTGTCGCGTCAGGCACGTCGCTACCGTCCCGTCGCGGGCGTCCTTCTGATCGTGATGGCACTGGCCCTCGGCATCAACGCGGCGGCGCCACTGCAGAGGTGGCTACCCGCGTACACCCAGACCCTCCAGCACCTCGTCGAGCGCAACGCCTTCGCGACCCGGCAGCTGCACGGGCTCGAGTACCCTCACGCCACTCAGGGCACCTTGGGCGCATGCGTCGCCCGGGCGAGTCAGAGCACCGTCAACGGTCTTCAGTCGTGCGGCCCGGCACCGGCGTTCCGCGGGATCACCCACTGGCTCAATACCGCCGGGGACCGACCCCTGAACTGGGCGAGCCTACGTGGGCGCGTCGTCCTCGTCGACTTCTGGACCTATTCGTGCATCAACTGCCAGCGCACCTTGCCCCACGTTGAAGCGTGGTACGCGAAGTATCGACGCGACGGCTTCGACGTGGTCGGCGTCGAGTCGCCGGAGTTCGCCTTCGAGCACGTTCTCGCCAATATCGCCGGGGCGGCCAAGAGCCTCGGGGTGGCCTACCCCATCGCGGTGGACGACAATCTGCACACCTGGACCGCGTACCAGAACAATTACTGGCCGGCCGAATACCTCGTGGGGGCCAACGGCGTGATCCGCCACGTGGCCTACGGCGAGGGTGACTACGGCGCCACGGAGTCCTACATTCGCTCCCTGCTGCGCCAGGCCCACCCCTCGCTCAGGCTTCCCGCCCCCACCGACGTGGCGAACCTGACGCCCAAGGAGACCACCAACCCCGAGACCTACCTGGGGACTGCGCGCGAACAGTACATGGTGGGCGCGCTCGCCCCCTCGGGGACCCACGCCTACACCATGCCCGCCACGATTCCCCTGGGCTCCTACGGCCTGGCGGGCGCGTGGCGGTCCGCGAGCGAGAGCATCACCGCGGTCCGTGGCGCCCGGCTGACGCTGGGGTTCCAGGCCCGCCACGTCTACCTCGTGCTCGGTGGCCGCGGCACCGTGCGCGTGCGTCGCAACGGTGCCTACGTGCGCACCATCGAGGTCCGGGGATTCCCGACGCTCTACAACCTGCTCGACCAGGCGCACGACACCGCGGGCCACCTCACGCTCGACGTCGCGCCGGGGGTCGCCGCCTACGATTTCACCTTCGGCTAGCCCCGCGTCGCTGGCGGAGCGTGGGTTAGCGTGGGTCGAGAACCGAAGGAAGTGATATGTCCCTGGACCGCGCAACCCCATCCGACCTCGAGCGAGAGAAGGCGGCGGTCTTTCACTCGTGGTCCGCTCAGAATTCCATCAACCCCCTCATGGTGCGCGACGCCCACGGCGTGTACGTCACCGACACCGATGGCCGGACCTACCTCGACTTCTCCTCGCAATTGGTGAACGTCAACATCGGCCACCAGCACCCGGCCGTCGTGGCGGCCATCAAGGCGCAAGCCGATCTGTTGTGCACGGTGGCCCCCCAGCACGGCAACGTGGCGCGCACGCACGCGGCGGAACTGATCCTCGAGCACTCCTTTGAGGGAGCCCAGAAGGTGTTCTTCACCAATGGGGGCACCGAAGCCGTCGAGCACGCGGTGCGCATGGCTCGACTCCACACCGGGCGCCACAAGGTCCTCGCGCGCTACCGCAGCTACCACGGGGCGACGGCGACGTCGATCAATTTGACCGGTGACCCTCGCCGGTGGTCCAACGACGAGGGTACGGCCGGCGTCGTCCACTTCTTCGGGCCGTTCCTCTATCGTTCGCAGTTCTACGCCGCCACCGAGGCCGAGGAGTGCGAACGGGCTCTCGCGCACCTGCGCTCGACCATCGAGTTCGAGGGACCCGCGACCATCGCCGCCATCATCCTCGAAACGGTGCCCGGCACCGCGGGCATCATGGTGCCGCCGCCGGGCTACCTGCAGGGGGTGCGCGAACTCTGCGACCGCTACGGCATCGTCTACATCGCCGACGAGGTCATGGCGGGCTTCGGGCGCACCGGATCGTGGTTCGCGTACCAGCAGCACGGCGTCACCCCGGACCTGGTCACCTTCGCCAAGGGCGTGAATTCCGGCTACGTGCCGTTGGGCGGCGTCGTGATCAATGAGGCCATCTGTCAGACCTTCGCCGACCGGGTCTACCCGGGGGGCCTCACCTATTCGGGCCATCCACTGGCGTGCGCGTCGGCCGTCGCCTCGATGCGTGCCATGGCGGACGACGGCATCATCGAGAACGCGCGGCGCATCGGTGACGAGGTCTTGCGTCCGGGCTTGCTGGCCCTGGCGGACAAACATCCGGTGATCGGCGACGTCCGCGGACTGGGCGTCTTCTTTGCCCTCGAGCTGGTGACGAACCGGACGACGCGCGCCCCGCTCGCCCCCTACGGGTCGAGCTCGGCGGCGATGAACGAGCTGGTGGCCGCGTGCCGACGCGAATCCCTGCTCATCTTCAACAACTTCAACCGACTCCACGTCGTCCCGCCGTGCACCATCACCGCCGAGGAGGCGAACGAGGGCCTCCAGCGGCTCGACCGCGCCCTCGAGCACGTCGCCCCCTACTACGAGGGGTGATGCGTCGGACGTCGTGGTCCGTCCTGGTTTGAGCCGCCTGGTTTGAGCCGCCGTGATGGTCAGCGTCGTGATGGTCAGCGTCGTGATGGTCAGCGTCGTGGGGACGATGTGCACCGATGTCGCCCACGTGGGCTCGCGGTCACCTATTCGATCTCCGCGACGGTCCTCGATCTCGTGTCGCTCCGAACCCTTCCCCTGGCACCGCGTGCGACGGACGTCGTCGATCCACTCGGTCACCACCACTCGTCGCGAGTGATTCTCCTGGGCCGCCGTCACCACCACGTTCGCCCGGGGCACCGCGATGGGCGACACGACCGCCATCACCTCGCACCGGGGTCACGTCTCCTCCCAGAACATCGTCGGTGCACTCCTCGTCCTGGCGGGAATTGGTCATCGCGTGGCACTCCTCCCTTCGCAGAGGGCGATCGCGGCGAGCCACGCCTCGACTCGACCTCCGGGCGCGTCCTACGATGACGGGCGCGGTGTCACTCGGGTCCGCGGTGAGCTCGACGTGGGGCCGGGCAACATCGCCCTGGACTTCTCACTCGCCCTCGTGGTCGGTATCGCCGCCCTCGCCCGCGTGGCTGGTC
>JABBOA010000004.1 GCA_019352075.1 Acidobacteriota bacterium
GAGAGATCCGCACGCTCGAGGACGTGGGGGCCGAGATGAACCTCACGCGCGAGCGCATTCGCCAGATCGAAGCGCGCGCCATGAGCAAGTTGCGCCACCCCTCCTCGGACACCGGTGCGCGCGACCTCTTGACCCTCTAGGTCGCCGCCACTCGCGCGACCGGTGCGCGACGGCGACGCCCCATCCGCAGGGGCGGTGTCGGGTCATCGCGAGGCGGATTCAACCAGGCGGGGGAGCCGTGCGCGCCGACCTCCGCCTGGGGGATCGACCACGCCGCGCTAACGCCGCGTTTGACTACGCCCGATGAGGGCCAAGACGCCCAGGACCGCCGCGGACACGATGAATGGCGTACGGCCACGGTGACCGTCGTGAGCACGCACCTTGGTGGTGAAGGACAGGATCGGCCACTCGTGGTCGTGCGCCACCCGGGTGAGGGCGCGGTCGGGGTTGACCGCGAAGGGATGACCCACCGCGAGGAGCATGGGGATGTCGGTCTCGGAGTCGGAGTAGGCGAAGGATTCCTCGAGGTCGATCCCGCGTGCGGCGGCGATCTCGCGCATCGCGACCGCCTTGTTCTCACCCACCGCGTAGAACTCCATCTCGCCGGTGAACTTGCCGTTCTCGTCGATCATCGCCCGTGAGGAGATGGCCCCGGTGATCCCGAGGAGCTCGGCGAAGGGTTCGACGATCTCGGCGGGCGAGGTGGAGACCAGCCACACCTCGTCACCCTCGGCTTGGTGGTGGCGGATCAGTTCGAGCGCCTCGAAGTAGATCAGCGGCTCCATCACCTCGTTGAGGGTCTCGGCGACCAGGGTCCTCACCTCGTCGTGGTCCCAGCCCTTGGTGATCTTGAGCACCGAGCGACGGATCTTGGCCAGGCGCTCCTCGTTGGCGCCGAAGCGCAAGAAGAGGATCTGTAGGAAGACGCCTCGCAACAGGGTGCGACGCCGCAGGAGGCCGCGCGCGTGCAGCTCCGGGCCGAGGGCCACCATGGACGCCTTGGCGATGACGGTCTTGTCGAGGTCGAAGAATGCGGCGCGCACGTAGCCCATGCTAGGGGGCGGACCCCGTGAGCAGGAGGGTCGCTAGCCGATGAACGCCGTGGCGCACGAATCCTTGGCGTCGCCGCGGGTGATCAGGATGACGTGGTCGTGTTCGAGGAACCGCGTGGTCTCACTGGGCACCAGGGGTTGGTCGTTGCGCACCACCGCGACGACGCGCACGTTGTCGGGGAGGCGTAGCTCGTCGAGGGTGTGGCCGTAGGCCACGGCCGGGGCGTCGCCGGCCAGGGTGATCTCGCACAGGTGCATGCGACCGTTCGCCAGGTCCATGAGGTTGATCATCGAACCCACCTCCACCGCTTCGTCCACCAGCGACGTGATGAGCGCGGGGGTGGATACCGCGACGTCCACGCCCCAGGTCTCGCGAAAGAGCCATTCGTTCTTCGAGTTGTTGATGCGCGCGATGACGCGCGGGACCCCGAATTCCTGCTTGGCCAGCCAACTGATCACCAAATTGTCCTCGTCGTCGCCGGTGGCGGCGATGATGACGTCGGCGCCGCGCAGGTCGACCGCCGAGAGCGAGGAGTACTCGCAGGCGTCGGCGGTGACCACGTTGACGCCGTGCAGGGCCCCGCGCAGCTTCTCCGCCGTCTCAGTCATGTGCTCGAGCAGGGTGACGTCGTGTTGGCGGTCGATCAGGTCGAGCGCGATCGCGGTCCCGACCGATCCGCCCCCGGCGATGACCACCCTCATGAGCGGGGCTCTTGAAGGTGGTGGTCGAGTTCGACGAATCCCTCGGGGGTGACCATGAACTCCAGCACGTCGTCCTCCTGGGCGAAGAGTCCGTCGATGTCGACGCGCCCGCGGCCCCCGCGGATCAGTCCGATCAGTCGCACGTTGTCCCCGAGGGAGAAGTGACCGAGTTCGCGTCCCGCGAGGTGGTCGGGCACGATGCGCTCGACCAACTGCAGCGTCCCCGTGCCGTCGGTCCACTCCACGGTGTCGTCGGCGGGGATGATCCACTTCTTGACCTGCTGGGTCGTCCACAGTGACGTCGCCACCGTGGGAATTCCGAGCTTCATGTAGATACCCGCGCGCTGGGGGTCGTAGATGCGCGCCACGATGTTCTTGATGCCGTAATTGTCACGACCGATGCGCGCACACAGGATGTTGGTGTTGTCGCCCCGGGTCACGGCCGCCAGCGCGTTCGCCTGACTCGCCTCGGCCTTGGCCAGGACGTCGCGGTCGAAGCCCGAACCGTGGATGGTGCGACCGTTGAAGTGCACCAGACGACGAAAGGCGTCGCGATTCTTGTCGATGACCACCACCGAATGACCCTCGTCGGAGAGCTGCATCGCGAGTCCGGACCCCACTCGGCCACAGCCGACCACCACGATGTGCACGCGCCCATCTCACCACAATCGGGCGCGGACCCGCAACTTGCCGCCCTTTTCGCGCTTGAGGTCTATGGTGGTCGTCGTGTCTGACGCGGATAAGCAGCTGGCTAAGAACTCGCCGGTTCTGACGTCGCACGCCAATCTGTCGGCCGTCTATCCCGAGAGCCTCGGGTACCGGATCAAACGCCTCGTTCTGGGCAAACCCTACGTCACCGAACAACTCAGCGGCGAGCGGCTCGGCCGGGGGATCGCGCTCGGGGTGCTGGCGCCGGACTGCATCTCGTCGTCGGCGTACGGCACCGAGGAGATCCTCACCCAGATGACGCCGTTCATCGGCATCGCGGCGTTCGCACTGGTGGTACCGATCATGTTCGTGATCATCGGGGTCTTGTTGTTCGTCACGCTCTCGTATTGGGACGTGATCAAGTACTACACCGCGGCCGGTGGCGCGTACGTGGTGGCGCGCGAGAACTTCGGGCCCAAGGTCGCCCAGGTCGCCGCCGTGGCCCTGCTGATCGACTACACGGTCACGGTGGCGGTGCAGTGCTCGGCGGGCACCAACGCGCTGACCAGCGCGATCCCGAGCCTGACCCCCTACGCGCTCAAGATCACCGTCGCCATCGTCTTGATCCTGGTCTTCGGCAACCTCCGGGGGTTGCGCGAAGCGGGTAGCTACTTCGCACTGCCGACGTACCTCTACATCCTCGGACTCGGGTCGACGATCGTCTTGGGCTACTACAAGTACTTCGCGGGCACCCTGCACACGGTCGCGGTGCCGACCAACACCGCCTTGGGCTACCACCTGGGCACGCCGGGTTCCGGGGCCCTCATGGGCCTGGCCTTCATCTCACTGCTGCGCGCCTACGCCAACGGCGGTTCGTCGCTGACGGGGCTCGAGGCCATCTCCAACGGCGTCGCGAGTTTCCGGCGGCCCGAATCCCTGCACGCGCGCCAGACGCTGGTCGTCATGTCGAGCGTGCTGGCGTTCTTGCTCATGGGCACGGCGCTGCTGGCGCACTGGACCCACTCGCTCCCGTTCTCCTCGGGCTCACCGACGGTGGTCTCCCAGGAGGTGGGGGCGGTGTTCGGCTACCACGGCACGGGACACCTGGTCTTCCTCTTCGTGCAGTTCGCCACCGTGCTGATCCTCTATACCGGTGGCAACACCTCGTTCAACGGGTTCCCGTTCCTGGCCAATTACGTGGCCACCGACAAGTACCTGCCCCGACAGTTGACCAAGCGCGGTCACCGCCTGGCCTTCTCCAACGGCATCATCCTGCTCGGGGTGGTGTCGCTGACGTTGATCCTCGCCTTCGACGGCAACGTCAACTCCCTCGTCGCCCTCTACGCGATCGGCGTGTTCACCGGGTTCACCATGGCCGGCGCGGGCATGGTCGCGCGCCACCGGCGCACCCGCGACCCGCACTGGCGTCGCGCCGTCGCCATCAACGGATTCTCCGCCGCCGTGACGGCGCTGGTCGTGGCCATCTTCGTCACCGTGAAGTTCAAGGAGGGCGCCTGGATCATCGTCCTCGTGGGGCCGATGATGTACTTGGCCCTGTTGCGCTTCAACAAGCAGTATCTGCGCGAGGCCCACGCCTTCGAGGCCTCGGCGACGTCGGCGCCCATGAACATCCGCACCAATCGAGTGGTCGTCTTCGTGGACAACTACGACCTGGCCACCGAGCGCGCTCTGCAGTACTGCAACACGCTCAACGCCTATTCGGTGCGCGCCGTGCACTTCGACATCGACCCGATGGTCACGCGACACCTCGAGACGCGCTGGGGCCGTCCCGATACCGCCTCGGAGTCGATCAGTCTGGAGATCGTCGAGTGCGAGGACCGTCGACTCGACCGGGCGGCCCTCGAACTCGTCGCCGACGTCGTGCGCGACCCCGACGTCTTTTGCATGGTGATCCTGCCGCGCCGGGGTTTCGTCTCGCGGCTGCAGCGTCTGCTGCACGACCGCACCGCCGACGCCATGGCGGGCGCCGTGATGCAGATCCCACGGACGGCGGCGACGATTATCCCGTACCGCGCGAGTCGTAGCCGTCTGGCGCAGGGGGACCTCACCGAGGTGCCCATCAGCGACGAGGTGGTGCGCGGGGGCGTGCGTGAGGAGTCGCACCTCGAAGCGGACCTCAAGCTGGCCGAGCGCTCCGGTGGTGCCGCGCCGATCGGGGGACTGCGCGAGCGCAGTTTCGTGGAGATCGCGGGACGCGTGCGCGCCATGACGATCACGCGCGAGAACGGCACGAGTGACCTGCGCTGTCTCATCGTCGACAACTCCGGGTCGGTGGCGTTGATCTTTCAGGGGCGTAGCGTGGTCCCGGGCATCGAGCGCGGGACCCGGCTGTTGGTACGCGGGACCGTCACCTCACTGCGCCGCGAGGCGGTCATTCTCAATCCCCAGTACGAGATCGTGGCGGCTCCCGCGAGCGACGATTAGTCCTGGTCAACGCGCCGACCATTGGTGAGTGTTAGAAATACTCGGTTCGAGATGTCACGCGGCTCATCGCCAAGGGGTGGTGCGAGTGTGTCTATCTTTGTGTACGACTGATCGACGAGCGGAAGAAAGGCGGTGACGATGGCACGAGCACTTGTGATCGTCGAATCGGTGGCGAAGGCGACCCGTATCCAGGGCATGCTCGGACCCGACTACATCGTCAAGCCCTCGATCGGACACATCCGCGACCTCCCCC
Organism: Acidobacteriota bacterium; assembly: GCA_019352075.1. GTDB lineage: Bacteria > Actinomycetota > Acidimicrobiia > Acidimicrobiales > RAAP-2 > RAAP-2. The sequence goes on from JABBOA010000004.1 coordinate 5,101, forward strand.
AGAGTGCGGCCGACATCCCCGCCTCGGTCAAGGGCGAGAAGTGGGCGCGCCTGGGGATCAACGTCAGCGACCACTTCAAACCCGTCTACGTGGTGTCGAGCGATCGCAAGAAGGTCGTCAGCGAACTCAAGGCGGCGCTCAAGCAGGTCGACGAGCTCTACCTCGCCACCGACGAGGACCGCGAGGGCGAGGCGATCGCGTGGCACCTGCGCGAGGTCCTGAGCCCCAAGGTCCCCGTCAAGCGGATGGTCTTTCACGAGATCACGCCGGCCGCGATCGCGCGGGCCGTCACCGACACCCGCGACCTCGACCTGCGCCTCGTCGACGCCCAGGAGGGTCGCCGCTTCTTGGACCGACTCGTCGGCTACGAGGTGTCGCCGGTCCTGTGGCGCGCGGTCGACAAGGCGCGCTCGGCGGGACGTGTGCAGTCCGTGGCGATCCGCCTGGTGTGCGAGCGCGAGCGCGAGCGCATGGCCTTCACGTCGGCCACGTGGTTCGACGTCACCGCGACTCTCAACGCCGCGACGACCTTCGAGGCCACCGTCGACACGGTGAACGGCGCGTCGCTGGCCACCGGCAAGCACTTCGACGCGGCCGGTCGTCTGCAGTCCTCCGCCACGGTCGAAGTCTTGAGTGAGGCGTCCGCGCAGGCGCTGGCGGACTCGTTGGCCCGACGCGACGTCAGCGTCGTGTCGATCACCTCCACGCCGCGCACCCAGCGTCCCCAGCCCCCCTTCATGACCTCCTCGTTGCAGATCGAGGCCAGTCGCAAGTTGCGCTTCGACCCCGAGCGCACCATGCGCGCCGCCCAGCGGCTCTACGAGCAGGGCTGGATCACGTACATGCGAACCGACTCCACGACGTTGTCCACCGAGGCCATCAACGCCGCGCGCGCCATGGCCGCCTCGATGTACGGCGACGACTACGTGTCCGACGCCCCGCGTCGCTACGACCGCAAGGTCAAGAACGCCCAGGAGGCCCACGAGGCCATTCGTCCCGCCGGAGAGGTCTTTCGCACGCTCGACGAGGCACAGTCGAGCCTCGGCGGTGACGAGCGAGCGGTCTACGACCTCATCTGGAAACGCACGGTCGCCTCGCAGATGGTGGACGCACGCCTCACCCAGGACCGCGTACGACTGCGCGGCGAGCTCGACGACGTCGCTGGTTTCGACGGCACCGTCGAGGTCGGGCTCGGCGCGTCGGGCCTGCGTATCGAGTTCCCTGGCTTTCGGCGCGCCTACGTCGAGGGCACCGATGACCCGGAGGCCGAGTTGGCCGACCAGGAGCGCATCTTGCCGCCGCTGCGCGAGGGCCAGTCGGTGGGCGTCGCGCGCGTCGCGATGAAGAGTCACGACACCCAGCCCCTCGATCGCTTCTCCGAAGCGACGCTGATCAAGAAGCTTGAGGACCTCGGCATCGGGCGGCCCTCCACGTACGCGAGCGTCATGAAGACGATCGACCGGCGTGGTTACGTCTGGAAGAAGGGCAAATCGCTGGTCCCGGCGTTTCGCGCCTTCGCGGTCGTCAATCTTCTACAGACGTACTTCGCGGACCTCGTGGACTACCAGTTCACGGCCGAGATGGAGAACCAACTCGACGACATCGCCGACGGTCGTCAGGACCTCGAGCCGTGGTTGCACAAGTTCTACTTCGGCGACCCCGCCGCCACCACCGAACTGGCCCGACGCGGTCTCGAGCACATGACCCACGACCAGCACGACTTCGACTTCGCGGCGATCAACTCGATCGAATTGGGCACCGCGCCCGACGGGCTGGCGGTCTCGGTGCGCTCAGGGCGTTACGGTCCCTACCTCGTGCACGGTGAGGACCGGGTGTCGATTCCCGAGGCGACCGAACCCGACTCGTTGAGCGTGGTCCACGCGTTGTCGTTACTGGCCGCGCCGAGCAACGACCGCCAACTGGGTGTTGACGAGAACGGCCAGGCCATCTTCTTGAAGGCCGGCCGCTACGGTCCCTACGTGCAAGTGGGTGAGGTGAGCGACCCCAAGGACAAGCCCAAGACCGCCTCGCTGTTCTCGTCGATGTCGCCCGAGACCATCACCCTGGACGACGCGCTGCGGCTCCTCTCACTGCCGCGCGACCTGGGCGCGCACCCCGATGACGGTGAAGCGGTGCTGGCCCAGAACGGTCGCTACGGTCCTTACCTGACGTGGGGCAAGGAGACCCGCTCGCTCGAGAGCGAGGACCAGATCTTCGCCATCGACCTCCCCGCGGCCCTCGCGTTGCTCGCCCAACCCAAGCAGCGCGGACGCCGCGCCGCGGCGGGACCGCTGAAGGACCTCGGTGAGGATCCCGTCACGAAGCGTCACGTCGTGGTGCGTTCGGGCCGATTCGGGCTCTACGTGACCGACGGCGAGGTCAACGCGACCCTGCGCTTGGGCGACACGCCCGAGTCGATCACCCTGGACCGCGCCGCAGAACTCCTGGCCGAGCGGCGTAACGCCGAACCGTCATCGCGCTCGCCGCGGTCGACGAAGAAGGCACCCGCCAAGAAGGCACCCGCCAAGAAGGCCACGACGAAGAAGGCCACGACGAAGAAGGTCGTGACGAAGAAGGCCACGACGAAAAAGGTCGTGACGAAGAAGGCCACGGGGGCCGCGAAGCGCGTCGCGACGGCGGCGGGTGCCGCGGCGAACGCGGCCCTCACCACCCGCGCGGACCACGACTAGTGGCGCGAGGGTTGTTCGTCGTCTTCGAGGGGATCGACGCCTGCGGCAAGAGCACCCAGGCGCGTCGCGTCGCCCACGACCGCGGGGCCCGATTCGTCTTCGAACCCGGCGACACCGTCCTCGGGGCGCAATTGCGTGGCTGGCTCCTCGACGCCTCCACCCCGATGTCACCGGTCACCGAGTCGTTGATGATGCTCGCGGACCGCTCACACCATGTCGCCACCGTGATCGAGCCGACGCTCGCGCGCGGCACCCCCGTCGTGGCCGATCGCTTCTACGCCTCGACACTGGCCTATCAGGGCTACGGTCGTGGTGTGGACATGGCCGATCTCCAGGCCGCGACCGACCTGGCCATCGGCGGGTGTCGACCCGCGATGACGGTGTTGATCGACATCGACGTCGACACGGCCAACGAACGACGAGCACGCAGCGCCGAAGACCGATTCGAATCCGCGGACGCCGCCTTCCACGACCGTGTGCGCGAGGGCTACCTCGAGATGGCGGCGCGTGACCACGCCCGCTGGTTCGTGGTGGACGGGCGCGCGACGATCGACGAGGTCGCCGCGGTCATCGATGAGCGGTTGGGCGCCCTGGACTGGTGAGCGACGTCTTCGATCGTCTCGTCGGCCAGGACCAGGCGGTGGCGGTCCTTCGCCATCACGCACGGCACCCGGTCCACGCCTACTTGTTCACTGGGCCGGCCGGATCCAACATCAACGACGCCGTGACCGCCTTCGCCGCGGCGCTGCAGTGTCGCGACTTCGGGTGCGGCACCTGTGAGATCTGTCGCAAGGTTCTCGATCACGTGGACCCCGACGTGCACGTGGCCGAGCGTGCCGGGGTGACGTGGCGCGTGGACGAATTGCGCGAGATCGATCGCGTGTCGCGCCGTCGACCCCTGGGGCCCGGCTACCAGGTGATGGTCGTGCCCGAGGTGGAACTGACCGTGACGGGTGCCGCCCCCTCGGCACCGGCGCTGCTCAAGTCGCTGGAGGAGCCCCCGGCGCGCACCATCTTCGTGCTCACCGCCGACGACCTGCCCGACGCCCTCGCGACCATCGTGTCACGGTGCGTGGAGGTCAAGTTCCAGGCAATGAGCGAGGCCGACCTCATCGTGGCGCTGCGCCGTGACGGCGCCACGCCCGACGCGGCCCACGCGGTGGCGCGCGCCGCCCGCGGGAATCTCTCTCGCGCGCGGGTATTGATGCGCGATCCGGGACTGGGCGAGCGCCTGGCGACGTGGCGCGACGTGCCCGAGAGGCTCAACGGCACGGCTGCGGTGGCGCTCGAGATCGCCACCGAGATCTCTGGCGCCATCGACGCCGCGCTGGCGCCCCTGGTGTCGATGCACGCCGACGACCTGGCCCGCCGGGTCCGCGAGGCCAAGGACGTCGGGCAGCGATCGGTCGCCAATCGCAAGGAGATCGAAGCGCAGTTCAAGCGTGAACAGCGGCGCTTTCGTCTCGAGGAACTGAGATTCGGCCTCAGCGTGGTGTCGGGGGTCTACCGCGACCGCATGGTGGGAGCCCTCGGCGAACTCGACGAGACCTCGGCGACGACCGAGGGTCGGGCCCACTACCGGGTCGCGACGTCTCTGCGAGCCCTCGAACTCCTGGTCGAGGCCAACGAGCGACTGTCGACCACGATCGACGAGGGACTCTTGCTGGCGGACCTGATGCTCTCGCTCGCGCGGCTCTGAGGCGGTCGGGCGAATCGGGTAACCTTTCTAGTCGCGCCTGGGTAGCTCAGTCGGTAGAGCAGCGCATTCGTAATGCGCAGGTCAGGAGTTCGAATCTCCTCCCAGGCTCCAGTCATGGTGGCCCTTCGACCACTGCGGGACTCCTCGTTCTCGTGGCCGGTTCCGGCCATCGCGCGCGCGGGGGTGCGTGGCCACCTTCGTGCGCTCCCCGGCCGGTGCCGGGCGTCATGACGCGCCCTCGTCACCGCGCGGCGGAGGGATCAGCTTCGCGCGCGCGTCCCCGGATGAGCGTCGAGTAGCGAGCGAACGCACCGCGCGAAATCATCGCTGCGCTCGGCCCAATTTCGGTACGCGTCGAAGCTCGGCGCGGCGGGCGAGAAGAGGACGACACCACCGTCGTCGACCGCCCGGTCGGCGGCGTCGACGGCGCTTCGCATGTCGGGGCAGTGGATCACCGCGAGCGATCCGCGCAACGACGCCGCGAGACGCTCGCCCGCCGGGCCCATCACCACCACCGTCGTCGGGGCGTGGCGCCGACCGAGCTCCCGCGCCAAGTCGTCGTAGTCGACACCGCGGTCGAACCCTCCGGCGATCAGTGCGACGTGGTCGTCTACGAAGACGTCGAGGGCCGCGAGGGTGGGCAGGGGCGACGTCGCGAGACCATCGTCGACGTAGCGCACGCGTCGGCCGTCGGCGTCGCGCGAGCCAATCAGGGTGAGGCGCCCCCGCAGGGGCGTGAACTCGCGGGCCCGGGCGCGAATCATCGTGCGCACGTCGTCGTCGCGGCGACCCGTGGCCAGGGCGCAGGCCCGCAGGGCGAGGCCGACGTTGTACTCGTTGTGCGCGCCCAGGAGACCGAGGTCGTGCGCGAGCCCCGTGGGCTCGAGGGGGGCGACGACGACGTGACCGCCCATGTGGACGCTGGCGTCAAGGAGCTCGGGGCGCTCGGCGATCAGGGTGACGTGCTCGCCGGCCGCGCGGGTGATGGTCAGTTTGTCCTCGTGGTACTGCTCGAGGGTGCCGTGCCAGTCGAGGTGGTCCGATCCCAACGAGGTCACCAGGACCAGGCTCGGCGCCCGCGTCACGTCGAGGGACTGAAAGCTCGACACCTCGAGGACCAGCCAACCGGAGGACGCGTCGACCTCGGGGTCGTAGGGGGGTTGGCCGAAGTTACCCAGTTCCTGCGCCTCCTCGCCGAGCACCCGCAGGAAGAAGGCGACGAGCGACGTCGTGGTGGACTTGCCCTTGGTGCCGGTGACCGCGATGACGCGTTCGCGATCGATCTCGTGCAGCCAGAGGTCGAGCGCGGAGGTCACGGTGACCCCGCGCTCCTCGAGGGCGACGACGTCACCACGGCGCCGGGGGATCCCCGGACTCTTGACGACCACGTCGCAGGTGGCGAGGGCCTCGAGACCTCCACGCCCCGTGGCGAGCACGCCGTCGTCACGGGGATCGTCGTCGACGATCACCAGGTCCGCACCGACGCCGTGGAGTCGGCGCGCCGTGGCGCGGCCCTCGACGCCGTACCCGTAGATACCCACCCGTCGGCCGAGGAGGTCAGCGAAGCCAGTGGGCCGGAACACGGCTGGGTCCTTGGGGCTCGAGGAGTTCCTCGAAGTCGCGATCGGGCGAGGTGAGCCGCGCCAGTTCCGCGAGTCGGGTCACCTCGCGCCACGACGCCAGTTGACTCACCGATCGCAGGGCCACGGCGCTCTCGTCGGGATCGCCGACGCACTCGAAGGGTTTGTGCTGCAGGCCCAATCCGACCAGTGAGCGCAGCGTCTCGTCGAGTCGAGGGTCGGCGATCGGTTCGCCCAGGAAGATGCGGCGCAACTCGTCGCGTGCGATGAAGGGGGCGAGTATCAGATTGATGAAGAGGCACTTGTCGCACGTGCCGCACCACTTCGTGGCGCGCGACCCGGGTCGTTGGCTGAAGGCCCGGTTGCAACTGCGAAAGACGCCGTGGTAGTCGCGCGCCCGTGCGAACTGCTGGGCGACCCACAGTTCGCTGCGATCGCGCAGGTAACTGGCGACCACGAACTCGGGTCCGACGCGTTCGCTCAGCGCGTCGCTCAAGAGGACCTCGGCCGCCCACGATTTGGACCACTGGTGGTTGACGTCGCGGTCGCGCCAGCGAAGGTTCGGGGCGGACGCCGAGTGTTCGTTGCTCATGGCCACCGCGCCGCGACCGGTGGACAGGGCCGCCAGGGCCGCCAGGAGCGTGACCATGGCGGTGACCGGCACGTGTCCGTTGAAGAAGTTGTCGTCGCCGCGCAGGATCTGCGGGTCGAGTTGGCGCGACGCGCGCACGATGTCGAGTTGGGCGACCGCCGCGGTGGCCTCGAGGGGCGCGAATCGCCCCGACGCGGGGCTCATGATGAAGAGGGCCCGATCGAGGTGCGCGAGGCCCTGGACGGTCACCACCGAGTCGATACCCCCCCCGAAGGGGATCAGCACCCGGGAGGGCTCGATCGTCGGCGCATAGGAGACCGCGTCAGTGCCGCCAGTGACCTCGACGTCGTCGAGGATCAGGCCGTTGCGGTAGGCGAACTCGCCGAGGCCCTCGTGCAGCGCCGCGTCGAAGAGGGCGCGGGCGCGCGGTCCCACGGGGGTGTCGCCCAGATCGATGCGCATCGCCGCACCCGCCTTGTAGTACGACAGACCCGCCAGCAGGTACCACAACTGGGCCACGGCGACGAGGGCGGGCCGACGCAGCGGCCCGGCGTTCTCGAAGGTGACGACCTCGACGAAGTGTCGCCCATCGAGTTCGTAGTGGCCGCGCAGCGAGTGGTCGTCGACCTCGAGGCCCGCGTATCGGAATGAGTCTGCGCGGATCACGGTGTTCCTTCCCTTCGTGTTGCATCGTAGGTCGCGCGTCGCGCGACGAGGCCGAAGCGTCCGCAGGGACGTTGCGCGCGGTCCGAGAAGAAGACGCCGCCGTCGTCGGTGTAGGGGGTGCACGAGGTGACGTGCTCGTCCAGGACGCCCCCGCGGCGAAGTTGATGGCGGGTGACGACGCCCAGGTCGAGTCGTTGCCGGTCCCCCTGGTCCTCGTGACAGGCGCCGTCGACGTCGCTGAAGTGACGGGCGACTTCGGGGCCGATCTGGTAGCGCGCGCTCGAGATGTGTGGACCGACGACGACGCGCACTTCGTTCGCGCGCGCGAAGTGGGCCAGTGTCGCGGGGATGACGCCGGCGACGAGGCCCCGCCACCCCGCGTGGGCCACGGCGACGCGTGCGTCCGTGGGGTCGACGAAGAGCAGGGGTACGCAGTCCGCCACCAGCACGCACAGGGCCACGTCGTCGCGGGTCGTGACCAGGGCGTCGCCCTCGAGGGGGCCCGCGCGCCAGTGGTCCAGGTCGTTCACGGTGGCGCCGTGAACTTGGTGCGAGGTCACGAGGTGCGACGGCGCCACGCGCGCCGCCGCGGCCACCCGGCGGCGGTTCTCGGCGACGAGTCGCGGGTCGTCGCCGACGTGCAGGGCGAGATTGAGGTGCTCGTAGGGGGCGGTGCTCACCCCACCACCGCGACCGGTGACGAAGGCGTCGACGCCGAACTCGCGCATCGCGTCGAGCTCGAAACGGGGGAGCCCGTCGCGCGAGGGGGTCGCGAGGGTCAGCGCGACTGACACGCCGGGCAGGTCCCGTTCAATTCCAGGACGTGGCGCACGTCGGCGAAACCGAAGCGCGTGGCGATGTCGTGCGCCCAACGCTCGAGCTCGGGCGCGTCGACCTCGACCGTCGCGCCGCACGTACGACACGCGAGATGGTGGTGGTGCGAGTCGTCGACGCAACGCCGGTAGAGGGCTTCGCCGCGGTCGGTCATGACGACGTCGACCAACTGCCCGTCGGAGAGTTTGCGCAACTGGCTGTACACCGTGGCCAGGGCCACTTCGCCGCCGTCGCGAACGATCAACCCGTGGAGGTCCTGGGCGCTGACGAACCCCTGGACCCGCTCCAGCGCGCGGATGACCTCGCGCCGCTGATTGGTGTTCCTGGTCACGGACATGCCGCCAGCCTAGCCGCGCACGCCTTGTTGACTGGAATGATTCCGGCTAAGATATCAAGAATGGTTCCGAAAAGAAGTGATCGCCGCCGCGCGATGGCGCTCGCGCTGACCCTGAGCGTGAGCGCACTGACCCTGGCGGGTTGCGCCCCCACGCGCGGGCCCTCGGGCGCGATCGAGGTGGTGGGCGCCGAGGTCCAGTACGGTGACGTCCTGGCACAGATCGGTGGCGCGTACGTGCACGTGACGTCGATCATGAACAACCCCAACACCGACCCCCACAATTTCGGCGCCACGCCCGGCGTGGCCCGCTCTATCGCCGCGGCCCGCTTGATCGTCCAAAACGGTGCGGGGTACGACTCGTTCATGAACCAGCTCGAAGCGGCCTCGGCGAACTCGTCACGCGTGGTGATCTCGGTCGCGGCCCTGCGCCATCAGACCGCGGCGGCCAATCCGCACTTCTGGTACGACCCGGCGACGATGCCCATGGTGGCCACGGCGCTGACCGGTGACCTCGTGAGGATCGCGCCAGCGCACGCCGCGTACTTTCGCGCCCGCGAGACGACGTTCCTTCGCGAGTGGCGCGCCGTCACCGCGGCCGTGGCCTCCGCGCGAGCGCAGTTCGCGGGCCGACGGGTCGCCACGACCGAGCCGGTGGGGGACTACCTGCTGAGCGCCATGGGACTGACCATCGCCACCCCCTTCCGGTTCCAAGCCGACGTGATGAACGGCATCGACCCTTCACCACAAGACATCGTCACCCAGCAACGTCTGTTGACGGGTCACGCGGTGGGCGCCCTGTGCTACAACGCGCAGGTGACGAGTCCGGTCACCCAGTCGCTGGTGGACCTGGCCGCCGCGAACCACGTGGCCCTCGTGGCGATCTACGAGACGATGCCGCGCTCCCTGCACGTGCAGAGCTGGATGCTCGCGGAGATCGCGGCGGTCCGCGACGCGCTCGCGCACGGCACGTCCACCCGGAGCATCGCGTGAGTGCGCCCGCGACGATCGTCGACGTCCGCGGGGTGGACGTCGAACTCGGGGGCCGGCGCATCCTCACCGACGTGAACTTCAGCGTGCGCAGCGGTGACTTCACCGGTCTCATCGGATCCAATGGGGCCGGCAAGACGACGCTCCTGCGCCTGATGCTGGGACTGGTGCAACCCACCCAGGGCGAGGTGGTGTGGCCCAGCCACGCCCGCGAGCAACGCCGGGTCGGTTACGTCCCCCAGAAGGTGGCCCTCGACGTCGACGTGCCGCTGCGCGTGCGCGACTTCGTGGCCCTCGGCGACGATGGGCACCGCTACGGACTGCGTCGGCGCACCCCCGACACCTGGCGACGGGTGCACGACGTGCTCGACGCGGTGGAGGCCAGCGATTTGGCCGAGCGACGCATCGGTGCGCTCTCGGGCGGTGAACTCCAGCGGGTCCTGATGGCGCACGCACTGGTCAGCGCGCCGGAGTTGCTGCTGCTCGACGAGCCATTGGCCAATCTCGACCCGGGGGCGACCGAGGACATCGTCTCGCTACTGGCGCGGGTGCGCGAGCGCGAGCACGTGGCGATCTTGTTGTCGGCGCACGACATCAATTCGCTACTGGGGGTGATGGACCGCGTGGTCTATATCGCCAACGCGCACGTGGCGAGCGGCCCGACCGACGAGGTGGTGCGCCCCGACGTGCTGAGCAAGCTCTACGGTCATCACGTCGACGTGGTACGGGTGCACGGGCGCTTCCTGGTCGTCACCGGGACCACGTCGCAGGAGCCGGTGGCCGAACACCCTGACCTGGTGGTGGAGTAGTCGTGCACTGGCTCTTCGAACCGGGCATCTGGTCGAACGCGGCGGTGCGCACGGGCGCGGGCGTCGGCGTGGTGGTGGCCACGGTCTCGGCGCTGGTGGGACTCTTCACGGTGATGCGCAGCCAGTCCTTCGCGGGGCACGCCCTCGCCGACGTCGCGACGGCCGGGGGCGCGGGTGCGGGGCTCTTCGGTTTCTCCCCGTTGGCCGGCTTCGTCATCGGGTCGCTACTGGGCGCGGGCGCGATGGAGGCGATCGGCGTGGAGCGGGTGCGTCAGCGCGACGTGGCCACCGGGGTGGTCCTCGGGGGCGCCACCGGCCTCGCGGCGTTGTTCTTGTACCTCATCACGCTCAGCTCCTCGAGCGCCGGATCCACCCAGTCCATCCTCTTTGGCTCGTTGTTCACCGTCTCGAATTCCAGTTTCGGGGTGATCGCGGTGGTGGCGGCGGCGGTGTGCCTGGCGCTCGCCGCACTGGGACGACCACTGCTCTTCGTCTCGGTGAGCCCCGACGCCGCGCGCGCGCGCGGCGTGGCGGTGCGTCGCGTCGCACTGGCCTACACCCTGCTGATGGCCGTCACCGTGGGTCTGTCCGCCATCGTGATCGGGTCGGTGCTGTCGACGGCGCTGCTGATCGGACCGCCGGCGGCCGCCCTACGACTCGGCCGCGGCCTGTGGACGACGCTCGCGCTCGCGGTCGCGCTGGGCGTGGGTGCCGTGGGGTTCGGCGTGGTGGCGTCCTACGACAGCTACTACTGGTGGCCCTCGCATCGTGCGCTGCCCGTGAGTTTCTGCGTGGTCGCCCTGGTCGTGCTCGAACTGGTCCTCGTCAACGTCGTCGTGCGCACGACGCGGCGCCGTGACGCGGGCGCGAGGGTCTGATGTTCTCGAGCTTCATGACCAACGCCTGGATCGTGGGTACCGTGGTGGCCCTGTTGGCGGGCGCCACCGGTTTCTTCGTGGTCCTGCGCGGTTCGTCCTTCGCGGCGCACGCGATACCCAACGGCGCCTTCGCGGGCGCGGCGGGCGCCGCGCTGGTGGGCGTGACGCCGCTGGTGGGCCTCATCACCTTCGCGGTGATGGCGAGCGTGGGCATCGGGGCGTCGCGCCGTCACCGCAGCGACGTCGCCACGGCGATGGCGCTGGTGATGATGCTGGCCCTGGGCGCGGCGTTCTTGTCCTTGAGTGCGGCCTACGAGCCGCAGGTGGAGGCTCTCCTCTTCGGGGAGATCCTCGGCGTCGCGACGACGTCGATCGCCCCGGTCGTGATCATCGCGTCGCTCTGCGCCGCGGCCCTGGCCGTCATGTATCGTCCACTGCTCTTCAACGCCGCCGCGCCGGACCTGGCCGCGGTGAGGGGCCTCAATCCCCAGCGGCTGGAGATGGGTTTCATGCTCACGCTGGCGCTCGGGGCGGCGCTCACCGTCCCGGTGGTGGGCGCGCTCTTGACCTTCTCGCTCACCGTGGGTCCTCCGGCCGCGGCGCGGCTGGTCACGCGACGTCCGGGCAGCGCGCTGGTGGCGTCGATGGTGTTGAGCGTGATCACCCTGTGGGCGTCGATCGCCGCGTCGTACCAGTCGAATCTGCCCGTCGGTTTCTTCGTGGGCTCCTTGAGCGCGCTGGCCTACGTCGCCGCGCGGGTCCTCACGCAGTGGCGGGGTCGGCGTGTCTAACCTAACGGGGTGAACCTCCTCGAGGACTGCGATTTCCCGGCGCCCGGCACCCGCGTCGACCTCGCGGTGTCGGGAGGGCCCGACTCGCTGGGACTGCTCGTGCTGGCCCTCGAGGCCCACCTCGTGGTGACGGTGCACCACGTCGACCACCACGTGCGCCCGACCAGCGGCGACGACGCGAACTACGTGCGCGAGGTCTGTCGTCGCTTCGCGGTGGACTGCGTGGTGCACGACGTGCGACTCGAGGGCGGCGCCAACTTCGAGGCCCGCGCGCGCGCCGCGCGCCGTCGGGTGGTGCCCCGGGGCGCCTTGACCGGGCACACCATGGATGATCTGGCGGAGACGGTTCTGCTCAATATGATGCGCGGCGCCGGTCTGGCCGGCCTGAGTCCGATGGTCGACGACGCCACCAAGCCGCTACGCCACCTGCGTCGCCTCCACGTCCACTCCCACGTGGTGGGGGCTGGTCTCGCGGCGCGCCACGACGAGACCAATGACTCGGACCGCTTTCGACGCAACCGCGTGCGTCACGAGCTCCTGGCCCTGATGAACGACGTGGCGCAGCGTGACGTCGTGCCGGTGCTGGCGCGCCAAGCCCACGTCCTCTTCGAGGAGCGCGCCTGGTTGGAGGAGCTCGCCCGCGAGGACCTCGCCCGCGACCTGGGCGCGGTGGACTGTCGCGAGCTGCGCACCTGGGCGCCGGCGCGCCTGACGCGCTGGCTGCGGGCACGCCTCGCCACGCGCACCGCGCACGGCGAGTTCTATCCGCCGTCGGCGCGCGAGGTGGCGCGCGCGCTCGCCGTGGTGCGCGGTGACGTGGTCGCCTGCGAGTTGACGGGCGGGCGACGCCTCGCTCGCCGGGCGCAGCGCCTCACCCTCGAGTGAGCCGCTCCCCTACGGCGCCGGGACCTCCACTACGCTGTCGAGACATGGGTTCTCTTTCTCGCGATGACGCCAGCGCCCACTGGGCCAACCACGACCTCGGCGAGGTGGTGGTCTCGGCGAAGGAGATCGCCGACCGCGTCAGCGAACTCGGTCGCCAGATCACCCTCGATTACGCGGGCCGGCCACCGTTGTTGGTGTGCGTGTTGAAGGGGGCGGTGAATTTCGTGGCGGATCTGATGCGCTGCATCGAACTCCCCGTCGAGGTCGACTTCATGGCGGTCTCGTCCTACGGTGCGGCCACCAAGACCAGCGGGGTGGTGCGCATCGTCAAGGACCTCGACGTCGACCTGACGAACCGTGACGTGCTGATCGTCGAGGACGTCGTCGACTCGGGGCTGACCCTCAACTACCTGCGTCAGTACCTCGGCGCGCGCAGTCCGCGCAGCCTCGAGGTCTGCGCACTCCTGCTCAAGGAGGGCGAGCAGCGGGTCGTGCAATCACTGCGCTACGTCGGCTTCGCCATCCCCGCGCACTTCGTGGTGGGCTACGGCCTCGACGTGAACGAGAAGTACCGCAACCTCGACGCGATCTTCACCTTCGTCGGCGAGGTCTAGGCGTGGTCGATCGCGAACGGGTCGAGGCGCTGATCCGTGAATTGCTGGCCGCCATCGGCGAGGACCCTCGCCGGGCCGGACTGGTCGAGACGCCGCGGCGCGTCGCCGACATGTACGGCGAACTCTTCGAAGGATTCGACACTGATCCGGGTGCGCACCTCGAGGTGACCTTCGAAGAGGGCCACGACGAGATGGTGATGGTGCGCGACATCGCCTTCGCCTCGCTGTGCGAACACCACCTGGTGCCCTTCACGGGACTCGCGCACGTGGCCTACCTGCCGGGCGTCGAAGGGCGCATCACGGGACTGTCGAAGATGGCGCGCCTCGTCGAGGGCTACGCGCGACGCCTGCAGGTCCAAGAACGCATGACCACGCAGATCGTCGAGGCGATGGAACGAGTGATGCAGCCACGCGGTTCGATCGTGGTCATCGAGGCCGAGCATTTCTGCATGTCGATGCGCGGCGTCAAGAAGGCGGGCGCCACGACGGTGACCTCGGCGGTGCGCGGGGTCTTTCGCGATGACGCGTCGTACCGGGCCGAGGCGCTGCAGTACATCCACCAACGCCGGTCCACGTGGCGTTGAGCCGCGAGGCGATGCGCCCCGGGGTGAGGGGCCCCGGGGTGATGGGCATCGTCAACGTGACCCCGGATTCCTTCTTCGCCGCCGCGCGCACGCAGGCGCGCGACGAAGCGATCGCGCGCGGCGTCGATCTCTTCGCGCGCGGTTGTGACATCGTGGACGTCGGCGGTGAGTCGACGCGCCCGGGAGCGCTCGACGTGCCCCTGGAGGAGGAACTCGACCGCGTCCTCGCCGTGGTCGCGGCGCTGGCGCCGTACGGTGCGGTGTCGATCGACACGCGCAAGCCCGAGGTGGCCCGCGCCGCCGTGGGGGCCGGGGCGGTCGTGGTCAACGACGTGTCGGGCGACCTGATGGACGTGGCCGGCGAACTGGCGGTCGGTTACGTGGCCATGCACTCGCGAGGGACCCCGCGCACGATGCAGCTCGATCCGCGCTACGACGACGTGGTCGCCGAGGTCCTCGTGGCGCTCGACGCCCTGGCCGTGCGGGCGCGCGCCGCGGGCGTCGCGCAACTCTGGTTGGATCCGGGCATCGGCTTCGGCAAGGCCACGGCGCACAATCTGGCTCTGGTGGCGCATTGCGGGGACTTCGTCGAGCTCGCGCGACGCCACGACGCCGGCGTGCTCATCGGCACCAGCCGCAAGGGGTTCCTCGCGGGGCTGGGTCCCACGACGCTGGACGTGGACCAGCGCCTCGAGGGATCGCTGGCCACCGCGGCCTGGGCGCTGATGAGCGGCGCCGCCATGGTTCGCGTGCACGACGTCGCCGCTACCCTGCAGTTGCGCGAGTTGCTGTCACGACCGCTCAGCGTGGTCCGGGCGTGAGGGGCAAGTGGGCGGCGGGCATCCAGCCGCGCGGCTTCACGTGGGTCTACCGGGGCCTCTTCGCGGTCTCCGAACGCCCGGGCGGCTCGACGGCGGTGCACCGACGCGTGCGGCGCGAGGAAGAGCTGCTGTGGCTCAAGCACCAGGGTTTCGGTCGCGTGGTGTCGATCCTGCCGGTCATGCAGAACCTCGACGCTTACGTCGCGCACGGACTCAGCGCCAGTCACTACGCGCTGCGTGGTGGCCCCCAGCAGCGCGAGGTGCTCGACGCGTGTTACCGCGACCTGTCACAGTCGATGAAGAACAACGTCGCGGTCCTCCTGCACGGTGACGACGTGTCCGACCGGCTGCTCGGAGTGCTCGCCGGTTACCTCGTGTGGACCGAGAAGGTGGAGACGGTCCCGGCGTCGATCGCCCTCATCGAGCGGCTCTTTCGCCGCTCGCTCGGCCCCGATGGCCGCGAAGTGTTGATGAGTCTGCCCGCCCCGACGCAGGACCCCGAGGCGTGAGCGATCGTATCGAACTGCACGGGCTGCGCGTCAGGGCGGTGGTCGGCGTTCTGGACGAGGAGCGGGCCCGTGAGCAGCCACTGTCGATTGATGTCGACATCGAGCGACCCTTCCGTGCCGCGGCGAAGGACGACGACCTCGCCGCCACCACGAATTACGCCGCGATCCTCGACCTGGTCGAGCGCCTCGTCGTCGCGGGGCGATTCCTCTTGCTCGAGACCCTGGTCTCGCGCGTGGCCCACGCCGTCTTGGACGCCGACGGCGCCATCGACGCGGTGCACGTGCGCGCGCGTAAGGTGCGTCCGCCGGTGCCCCAGGACGTCGACTCCGTCGCGGTGTCGTGCACGTTGCGTCGCGAGACGTGACGCGGGCGTACTTCTCGCTGGGCTCGAACCTCGGCGACCGCGCGACGTACCTGTCCCGGGGGGTCGCCACGGTCACCCACGGTGAACCCCATCGGGTGTCACGCGTGTACCAGAGCGAACCGGTCGGTGGTGTCGACCAGGAGGACTTCTGGAACCTGGTGCTCGAAGTGACGACGTCGGCGACGGCGTACGAGTTACTGGCGCGCGCCCGCGGCGCCGAGGTCGCGGCGGCGCGCACCCGCGAGGTCCGCTGGGGCCCGCGCACCCTCGACGTGGACATCGTCTGGATCGACGGCGTCACGAGCTGCGACGAGGAGTTGACCCTGCCGCACCCGCGGGCGTTCGAACGCCGCTTCGTCCTGGTCCCCTGGCGCGAGCTGCGCCCCGACCTCGTGAGCGACGCCGACGTCGCGCGCGCGGGCGGTGCGCTGTCAGTTCTCGGTACACTCGACGTGTTGCACTAGACCGAACGGCACCCTCGGGGCTGGAACGGATGGCTATCGTGAAAATCTTGATCGTCGGAGCCGGGCGGGCCGGCACGTCCTTCGCGGCGGCGCTGGACCCGCGACACGACGTCACCCTCATCCATCACGGTGAGTTGGGCGGCGTCGTCGACGCGGACCTCGTCTTGTTGTGCGTGCGCGACGACGCGATCGAGGCGACGTCGCGTCGGGTGGTGGCGCCGGCGCACACCGTGGTGGCGCACGTCGCGGGTTCGCGGGGACTCGACGTGCTCGCCGATCACGTGCGCGTCGGGTCGATGCACCCACTGGTGACGATGCCCGACGCCGAGAGGGGGGCGCAGCGACTGCGCGGTGGCGTCTTCGCCGTCGAGGGCGACGCGCTGGTGCGCGAGTTGGTGGCGTCGCTCGGCGGACGGGTCATCACCGTCGCGGCCGGACAGCGCGTGCGCTATCACGCCGCGGCCGCCGCGGCCGCCAATCACCTCGTGGCGTTGATGGGCCACGTCGAGACGCTGGCGTCGGCGAGTGGAGTGGACGTGGGCGACTTCGTGGGCCTCGCCCAACAGGCCCTCGACGACGTGGCGCGCGTGGGGCCGTCGCGTGCACTCACGGGCCCGGCCGCGCGCGGTGACGTCGCCACGATCGCCGCGCACCTGGCGTCGCTGCCGCCCGACGAGCGTGCCACCTACGAAGTGCTGGCCGAGCGGGCCCAACGCCTCGCGACGAGGGGGGTCGTGTCGTGCACCGACTGAGCGCGATCGCGCCGTGGCGCGCCTACGCCCAATCGGTGCGCGACGCCGGTGGGCGCGTCGGCGTGGTGCCCACCATGGGTGCGCTGCACGACGGCCACTTGTCACTGGTGCGCCGCGCGCACGACAACGGTGACGTGGTGGTGCTCACGTCCTTCGTGAATCCGCGCCAGTTCTCCGACGCGAGCGATCTGGCCGGCTACCCGCGAACGCCCGCGGCCGACATCGCCCTGGCCGAGGCCGCCGGCGTCGACGCCTTCGTGTCACCCTCGTTAGAGGAGATGTGGCCCGATCATCCCCGCCCGACGCTCACCACGGTGGCGGTGAGCGAACTGGCCGCCCCCCTCGAAGGTGCGGGGCGCCCCGGACACTTCGACGGCGTCGCCAGCGTCGTGGCGAAGTTGCTGGTCATCACCGGTCCCGCCCGCGCCTACTTCGGTGAGAAGGACTACCAGCAGCTGGTGGTGGTGCGGCGCCTGGTGCGCGACCTCGCCTTCGACGTGCAGGTGGTGGGGTGCGCGACGCTGCGCGACGAGGACGGACTGGCCCTGTCGAGTCGCAACGCCCTCCTCAGTCCCGACGGACTACGCCGAGCTCGCGCGCTCTCGCGAGCCTTGCGTGCGGCGAAGTCCTCGAAGGGCCGCCCGAGCGAGTGTCGCACGATCATGCGCGAGGTGATGGATTCGGCCGGCGTCGACGTCGCCTACGCCGACGTCGTCGACGTCGCGACGCTGACACCGTTGGGCGACCACGAACGCGGTCGAGGGCGCGCGATGGTGGCGGGCGTCGTCGAGGGCGTGCGGCTCATCGACAACGACGAGATCGACTTCGACCAAGGGGGTGACCGACGTGCTCTTGGCGATTGACGTGGGGAACACCGAGACGGTCATCGGACTCTTTGGACCCGATGGTCCTGAGGCGCCCGACGCCCGGGGTTTCGCCCGGGCCACCGGCGAGCACGGCCTCGCGTTCCACTGGCGGATCTCGACGTTGGCGGAGCGAACGCCCGACGAGCACGCGATGATGCTCACCCAGCTGCTGGACCTCGAGGGACTGGACCTGCGCACCGCGGTGAGCGCGATCGCGATCTCGTCGTCGGCGCCGCCGGTGACGACGCAATTGCGACGGATGGCCAATCGTTGGTTCTCCGACCTCGAGGTCACGGTATTGGGTCCCGGTACCAGGTCCGGCATGCCGATCCTCTACGACAATCCGCGCGAGGTGGGCGCGGACCGGATCGCTGACGCCGTGGGGGCGTACGACCTCTATCCGGGGGCGCTGATCATCGTGGACATGGGGACCGCCACGGTGTTCGACGTGGTGTCGGCCAAGGGCGAGTACCTGGGCGGCGCCATCGCGCCGGGGGTCGCGATCTCGCTCGAGGCGCTCTACACCCAGGCCTCGGCGCTTCGCTCCGTGGAGCTCGTGCGGCCGCGTTCGGTCATCGGCCGTTCGACGGTCGAGTCGATCCAATCGGGGGTCCTCTACGGCTTCGCGGGACAGGTCGACGGTGTGGTCGAGCGCATCCACGGCGAGTTGGGTGAGGCGACGGTCGTCGCCACCGGCGGCCTCGCGGGGCTCATCGCACCCCACACCAAGTCGGTCCAACACGTCGAACCGTGGCTGACCCTTCACGGATTGCGTATCGTTCATCAACGGAATCATTCAGGAGCCACCACGTGAACACGCCTTACACCTTCGACCACAATGCCTTCGCGGGCCCGTTGCAGAGCGCCTACGCGCACTTGGGCGTCGGCGAGGAGTCCGGGGTCGCCGTCAACGTCGCGGGGCGCCTCATGCTGCTGCGTACCCAGGGCAAGCTGGCCTTCGCGACACTGCGCGACTCGAGCGGCGAGATCCAGCTGTTCGCGCTGGCCGCGGTCACCGAGGGCTTCGAGGAATTCTCCCGACTCCACCTGGGCGACTGGGTGGGCGTGAGCGGCGAGGTCGTGCGCACCAAGCGCGGCGAACTGTCGGTGAAGGTCACGTCGTGGGTGCACCTGGCCCAGGCCCAGCACAATTTCGGCGACAAGTGGGCCGGCATCAGTGACTTCGACCTGCGCTACCGCCATCGCGAGGCGGATCTCTGGGCCAATCCCGCCTCGCGCCAGTCCCTGGTGCGCCGCAGTGAGGTCGTGCGATCGCTGCGCGAACGGTGCTGGGCCGCGAACTTCACCGAGGTCGAAACCCCGATGCTCAACGCCATCCCCACCGGGGCCGCCGCGCGGCCCTTTCGAACCCTGCACCACGCCCTGGATTCGGAGTTCTACTTACGCATCGCCCCCGAACTCTGGCTCAAGCGTCTGGTGGTCGGCGGTTTCGAACGCGTCTTCGAGCTCGGCCGGGTCTTTCGCAACGAGGGCGTGAGCCCGCGTCACAATCCGGAGTTCACCATGCTCGAGCTCTACGCGGCCTACTGGAACTATCTCGACATGATGGCCTTCACCGAGGAGCTCGTCGCGGGCGTGGCCCGCGACGTGCGCGGGACGACCGACGTCGAGTACCAGGGTCGCCCGTTCTCCTTCGCCACGCCCTGGCCGCGGCGCACGATGGCCGAACTGACGTCGGCGGCGGTGGGCGAGGACGTGTCGGTGCACACGGCGCGCGCGCGCCTGGTGGAACTGTTGGGTGAGCGCGACGTCGTGGCGCACGACTCGTGGGGCCCGGGACGCTGTCTGGCCGAACTCTTCGAGGTCACCTGCGAGGACTCCCTGTGGGATCCGATCTTCGTGACCGATTTCCCGGTCGAGGTGTCGCCCCTGGCGCGGCGACACCAGAGCGACCCGGAGTTGACCGAACGCTTCGAGTCCTACGCCGCGGGCCGCGAGCTCTCCAACGGCTTCTCGGAGCTCAACGACCCCGTCGACCAGCGCGCGCGCTTCGAGGGACAGGCCCGCTTGGCCGCGGCGGGCGACGACGAGGCCATGGTCATCGACGAGGACTACA
This sequence comes from Acidobacteriota bacterium, assembly GCA_019352075.1. Classification (GTDB taxonomy): domain Bacteria; phylum Actinomycetota; class Acidimicrobiia; order Acidimicrobiales; family RAAP-2; genus RAAP-2. Next base: position 24,901 of record JABBOA010000004.1, read on the forward strand.
TCAAGGCGCTCGAGTGGGGTCTGCCCCCGACTGCGGGATTGGGCATCGGGGTCGACCGACTGTCGATGTTGATCGCCGACGAATCGAACATCCGTGAGGTCATCGCCTTCCCCACACTGAAGCCGCGACGCGACTAGTACGAGGGCAGATCCTCGAGCATCGACGCGAGGAACGAGGACAGTCCGTCGCGCAGGGCGACGCTGGGAACGACCCCCAGGGCCGCGTCCGCCGTCGCGAGGAACCCCCGGGCCGTCGTGATCGTCGCCTCGACGCCACCGCTGGCCACGACCAACTTGCGGGCGCGTTCGCGCTCGTCGTCGCCCAGGGGCGCGCCGAGCAGGCTCCGCAGTTCGTCGCCCACCTTGTCGTCGCCCAGGGCGACCAGGGTGGGCAGGTTGTAGATGCCCTCGGCGAGGTCTTGGCCCGCGGGCTTGCCCAGTTCGTTGTCCACCGCGATGACGTCGAGGACGTCGTCGCGCAGTTGGTAGACCATGCCGAAGCAGCGACCGAACTCGGTCAGCGCGTCGCGGACCTCGTCAGGGTGTGCGGCGGTGAGCGCGCCGATGCGACAGCTCGCCGACATCAACGCGGCGGTCTTACCTTCGATGGCCTCGTAGTAGTCGTCGCGGGTCCGCTCCACCGAGAAGATGGTGCGCACTTCGGCGACCTGGCCACGGGTCAACCAGGCCAGCGTGTGGGCCATGAGTCCCGCCACTTCGACGCCGAGGTCGGCCGCGATGCCGGCGGAGCGGGCCATGAGGTAGTCGCCGCCCACGATGGCGATGAGGTTGCCGTAACGGGCATTGACCGAATCGACGTTGCGACGGATTTCCGCCTCGTCCATGACGTCGTCGTGATAGAGCGAGGCGAGGTGCATCAGTTCCACCGACACGCCGCCCATCAGGTCCTCGTGGGTGGCGACGCGTTCACCCATGGTGGCCGAGACGACGGCGAGGATGGGACGCAGTCGTTTGCCACCCGCGTAGATCAGGTGCGTGGTCACCTGATCGAGGTAGTCGTCGCCGAAAATTACCGACTCGGCCAGGAGAGATTCCAGGCGTTGGAGATCAGTTTCTACCTGGGGTAGTCGTAGGCGCTCGTGGGGGTTCACTCCACCACTCTAGATGAGCGTCTTATGGCCCTATTAGGTGCAGAATGAAGGTGCGCGCCGCACCGGTACACTTCAATTACGAGAACGAAAAAGGAAGCAAATTGTTCGAACGATTTACAGACCGGGCCCGGCGAGTCCTAGTGCTCGCGCAAGAGGAAGCGCGCGACCTCAATCACGCGTTCATCGGGACCGAGCACATCTTGTTGGGGCTGATCCGTGAGGGCGAGGGAGTGGCCGCCAAGGCGCTCGACGCCCTCGGTGTGACATTCGACGTGGTGCGCGAGAAGGTGGAGGAGGCCATCGGCCCCAACTCCAACCCGAGTCCCGGGTCGCCGCCCTTCACCCCGCGCGCCAAGAAGGTGCTGGAGTTGAGTCTGCGCGAAGCGCTCCAACTCGGCCACTCCTACATCGGCACCGAGCACATGCTCCTGGGTCTCGTCCGCGAGGGCGACGGAGTGGCCGCGCAAGTCCTCAACGACCTCGGCGCCGACATGGCGCGTGTGCGTACCCAAGTGATCCAGATGATGTCGGGCCAAGCGGGCAAGGAAGCCGGACCCAGTTCGGGCGCGAGTTCGAAGTCCGAGTCCGAGTCCTCGGGCGGCTCGGCCGTCCTCGACCAGTTCGGTCGCAACCTGACGCAGTTCGCTCGTGAGGGCAAGCTCGACCCGTTGGTCGGCCGTGACAAGGAAGTCGAACGCGTCATGCAGGTCCTCTCGCGTCGTACCAAGAACAACCCCGTGCTCATCGGCGAACCCGGCGTGGGCAAGACGGCCATCGTCGAGGGCCTCGCCCAGAAGATCGTGGCCAATCAGGTGCCCGTCACGCTCGCCGACAAGCAGCTCTACACCCTCGACCTGGGCGCGCTCGTCGCGGGCAGTCGCTACCGCGGTGACTTCGAGGAGCGCTTGAAGAAGGTGCTCAAGGAGATTCGCACCCGTGGCGACATCATCCTCTTCATCGACGAGATCCACACCCTCGTGGGCGCCGGCGCGGCCGAGGGCGCGATCGACGCGGCGTCGATCCTCAAGCCGATGTTGGCGCGCGGCGAGTTGCAGACCGTCGGGGCCACCACCATCGACGAGTACCGCAAGCACATCGAGAAGGACGCCGCGCTCGAGCGTCGATTCCAGCCGGTCAAGGTCGAGCAGCCCTCGATCGCGATGACGATCGAGATTCTGAAGGGTCTTCGTGAGGTCTACGAGGAGTTCCACGCCGTCAAGATCACCGACCAGGCGCTGATCGCCGCGGCGAATCTGGCCGACCGCTACATCGCCGACCGTTTCCTGCCGGACAAGGCGATCGACTTGATCGACGAGGCCGGCAGTCGTCTGCGCATCCGGCGGATGTCCGCACCCCCGGCCGCCAAGCGCTTCGACGAGGACATCGCGCGCGTGCGCGCCGACAAGGAGTCGGCGATGGAGAAGGGCGCCCTCGAACAGGCCAAGGCCCTCGAGGAGCAAGAGCGCGAGCTCATCGCCAAGAAGGACGAACTCGACGCGTCGGTCAAGGCCTCCGGCGGCGACACCTTCGACATGGTGGACGAGGAGACGATCGCCGAAGTGTTGGCGAACTGGACCGGCATTCCCGTCTATCGCCTCACGGAGGAGGAGACCTCCAAGCTCCTGCGCATGGAGGACGAGCTCCACAAGCGCATCATTGGCCAGGACGAGGCGATCATTGCCCTGAGCCGCGCCATCCGTCGCACTCGCGCGGGGTTGAAGGACCCCAAGCGCCCGGGCGGCTCGTTCATCTTCCTCGGCCCGACCGGTGTCGGAAAGACCGAGTTGGCCAAGACCCTGGCGGAGTTCCTCTTCGACGACCAGGATGCGCTGATCCAGCTCGACATGAGTGAGTACATGGAGAAGCACTCGGTCTCGCGACTGGTGGGCTCGCCCCCCGGCTACGTGGGATACGACGAGGGTGGTCAGTTGACCGAGGCCGTTCGGCGCAAGCCCTTCTCGGTGGTGCTCTTCGACGAGGTCGAGAAGGCCCACCCCGACGTCTTCAACACGTTGTTGCAGATCCTCGAAGACGGGCGTCTGACGGACTCCCAGGGTCGCGTGGTGGACTTCAAGAACACGATCTTGATCATGACCTCGAACCTCGGCACCGCGGACCTGCGAAAGACCATTGGTTTCTCCAAGGGCAGCGACCTGGCCAGCCACGAGCGCATGAAGGAGAAGGTGCATCAGGCTCTCAAGGCGCACTTCCGACCGGAGTTCCTCAACCGCATCGACGACACGATCGTCTTCCACGAGTTGACCAAGGACGAGGTCATCGCCATTGCCGACCTGTTCATCTCGCGACTGCGCGAGCAGCTGGCGGTGCAGGGTCTGGGACTCGAACTCTCCGCGGCGGCCCAGGCCTATTTGGCCGACAAGGGCTACGACCCTGAATTGGGCGCGCGTCCCCTGCGTCGGGCGATCCAGACCTACGTCGAAGACGTGCTGAGCGAGAAGATCCTCTTCAAGGAGTTCCACGCCCCCCAGACCATCGTCGTGGACGTGGTCGAAGGCCCCGAGGGACCGACCCTGAGCTTCGAGGGTGTCGAGGGACTGCCGCCGTCGGTCGACTTCGAGGACCTGTCGCCGAACGCCTGAGTCACACGTCGTTCCTAGAGTGGGTCGGGTGAAGGTTCACTCGATCCACGTCTGCCGCGAATGTGGCACGACGTCACCGCGATGGGTCGGACGATGCCCGGGCTGCGCGGCCTGGAACTCGCTCGACGAGGAGAAGTCGCTCGCGCGCCCTACGGTGTCGGGACCGGCGACGACGGTCGCGCTGCACACCGTCGACACGGACCATGATCAGCGATTCTCGACGGGGGTCGGCGAACTGGACCGGGTGCTCGGCGGCGGGTTGCTGGCTGGCTCGACCACCCTGCTCTTCGGTGAGCCCGGGGTGGGTAAATCGACGCTGGCGCTGATGAGCCTGCGCGCCCTCGCCCGGTGCGCTACCCCCGTGGTCCTCATCGGCGCCGAGGAGTCGGCGGTCCAGGTCGCGCAACGAGCGCGACGTCTTGGTCCCATCCCCGAGGGCCTCGAGGTGGCGACGACGACGTCGGTGGCCACCGCGCTCGCCCTCATCGAGCAGCGTCGACCCGCGGTGTGCGTGATCGACTCGATCTCGGCGATGAGCGACGACGGCCTCAGCGGGGTCGCGGGTTCGGTGGCGCAGGTGCGCAACGCGGCCGAGCGGCTCTGCGCGCTGGCCAAGTCCACGTCGACCGCCCTGTTGCTCGTCGGTCACGTCACCAAGGACGGCGAGCTGGCGGGTCCGCGCACTCTCGAGCACCTCGTCGATACGGTGGTCCGCATCGAGGGCGACCGCTACGGCACCCTACGCGTGGTGCGCGCGATCAAGCACCGCTTCGGTCCCACCGGTGAGGTCGGGTTGCTCGAGATGGTCAACGACGGTCTGCGCGACGTGCCCGAGACCGCGATGACGCGTGGCCAGTCGGCGCCGGACGTGTCCGGCGTGGTCTTCACGGTGACCAACGACGGGTCACGGTCCTTTCTGGTGGAGGTCCAGGCACTGGTCGCTTCGAGTTCGGGCTCGCCGCGTCGCGTCGCGCACCAGGTCTCCTCGCAGCGGCTCTCACTCATGCTGGCGGTACTGGAGGCCCGTTGCGACATCGACGTGAGCGACGCGGACGTCTTCGCCGCCACCGCTGGCGGCCTGGCGGCGACGGAGCCCGGCGTCGACTTGGCCCTGGCCCTCGCCGTCGCTTCGGCGGTACAGGGTTTCGCTCTGTCGCGCGCCCTGGTCGCGGTGGGTGAAGTCGGACTGGCCGGCGAACTGCGCGCGGTCAGCGGCTTGACGCGTCGCGTCCGCGAGGCGCAGCGCCTGGGCGCGACCCGTGCGCTCGTGCCCCTCGCCGGGGACCTCGACGAGGTCGAGGGCATCAGCGTCGTGCGATGCGCGACGCTGGCCGCGGCGATCGCGGCGTCGCGCGGGACCTGAGGCGTCGGGTCTCCTCACGTGGCCCGGCGCTTCGCACGGCGACGCTCCGCGGTGGATCTAGAACGCCGTGGTGTAGCCGTTGATCGCGGGTTGGCCGCCCAGGTGGGCGTAGAGGACCCGCGAGCCGGGCGCGAAGGCGCCCTCGCGCACCAGGTCGATCAACGCGGCCATGGACTTGCCCTCGTAGACGGGATCGACGATCACGCCCTCGAGCCGCGCCAGGAGACGGATGGCGTCGATGGTCTTCTGGTCGGCCACCCCGTAGACGCCGGCGTGCCAGCGCTCGAGCAGGACGACCTCGTCATCGGCCAGTTCGCGACCCAGCTCGATCGCCGCGGCGGTGCGTCGGGCGATGCGCGCGATCTGCTCTCGAGTCTGGGTCGCGGTCGCCGAGGCGTCGATCCCCCACACGTCGCGGGCGCGGTCCGAGTGAGCGAAGCCCGCGATCATGCCGGCCTGGGTCGAGCCGGTCACCGAACAGACGATCACCTTGTCGAAGCGCCAGCCGAGCGCGGCCTCCTGGTCCTGCACCTCGAAGGCCCAGGCCGCGAAGCCGTGGCCGCCCAGGGGGTGGTCCGACGCACCGGCGGGGATCGCGTACGGGGTGCCGCCGCGTTCGCGTACCTCGGCCAGGGCCCTCTCCCAGGAGGGACGAACGCCGATGTCGAAGGTCGCCGGATCCAGGCGGACGTGGGCGCCCATCAGTCGGCTGAGCAGGATATTGCCGGTGGTCTCGTAGTGGGGTTCGTCCCACGGGACCCAGTGCTCCTGCACGAGCACGCACGACAGCCCGAGATGGGCCGCGACCGCCGCCACCTGACGGGTGTGATTGGACTGCACGCCACCGATGGAGACGAGGGTGTCACAGCCCTGCGCGAGGGCGTCGGCGGCCAGGTACTCGAGTTTGCGCGTCTTGTTGCCGCCGAAGGCCAATCCGGAGTTGACGTCCTCGCGCTTGGCCCAGATCTCGACCTCGCCGCCGAGGTGTTGACTGAGTCGATCGAGCCGTTGCAGCGGCGAGGGGCCGAAGGTCAAGGGAATGCGAGGGAAGGCTGCGAGAGCGGCACGCGACATAGGGCTCCTGGTCGAGGTCGGGGGTAACGACATGATGGCACTCGCGACGCCGCACGCGGCGAATCTGACACGTTCTGCGAAAAATTTGGTAGAATAACTAATCCCCTAACGCGCGATTGCGCAACTTTTCTTTGAGGAGAACCTGAGTCATGGCCACTCACAAGTACAAAAAGGGTGATCGTCTCGTTTACCCTCATCACGGGGCCTGCACCGTCGAAAAGATCGAGAAGATGACCGCCTTCGACGTCAAGCAGGACTACCTGAAACTGAAGGTCGCCTACACCGACTTGATCTTGATGGTCCCGGTGGCGAATGCCGAGTCCGTCGGTCTGCGCGACGTCATCAACGACGAAGAGGTCGAAGAGGTCTTCGCCGTGCTGCGTAAGAAGGAAGCGCGCATGCCGACCAACTGGTCGCGCCGTTTTAAGAACCACTCGGAGAAGTTGCGCTCGGGCGACATCTACCAAGTCGCCGAGGTCGTGCGGAACCTTTCGATCCGCGACAAGGACAAGGGCCTCTCGGCGGGCGAGAAGCGCATGTTGACGCGCGCGCGCCAGATCCTGGTCTCAGAACTCACCTTCGCCCTCAACGTGGACACTGACGCGGCGGAGGAAAAGCTCGCCTCGGTGCTGCCGTAGCCGTGACGGTGGCCGCCGTCGTCGTGGCCGGCGGCCGCGGGGTCCGTTTCGGCGGACCGAAGCAATTCTCACTCCTGGCCGGTGAATCCGTGGCGGCGCATTCGGTGCGCGCATCGCGCAGTGTGGCTCACTACGTGGTGCTCGTCGTGCCCGAGGGATTCACGGCCACTGATGAGGGTGCCGATGTCGTCGTGTCAGGCGGCGAGACCCGCGCCGATTCCGTGCGGGCCGGGCTCAAGGCTCTTCCCGACTGTGACGTCGTGGTTGTTCACGACGCGGCCCGGCCCCTCGCTTCGCCTCGTCTTTTCGCCGCGGTCGTCGAAGCCATCGCGAAGGGCGCCGACGCCGCTATTCCGGGTCTCAGCGTCACTGACACCGTCAAGCGCGTCGTTCGGCGCAACGGTCAGTCAGTGGTGACCGGGACGCTCGACCGGAGCGAACTCGTCACCGTGCAGACGCCCCAGGCCTTTCGCCGCAGCGTCCTGGAACGTGCGCACGCAGCCCTTGACGACGCCACCGATGACGCGGCCCTGGTCGAAGCCATCGGCGGCACCGTGGTCGTCGTTGTGGGCGATTCTCAAAACGTGAAGATCACCGAGCCCGCCGACCTCGAGCGAGTCGCCAGGACGCTGGAGTCAAGCTCATGAGAATCGGTCAGGGTATCGACGTTCACCGTTTCAGTGACGACGCTGACCGGGAACTCCATCTCGGTCTCATTCGAATCGATCGTGAACGAGGACTCGCCGGCCATTCGGACGCTGATGTGGCCACGCACGCACTCATCGATGCCTTGCTGGGAGCGGCCAACCTCGGCGACATCGGACGTCATTTTCCGGACCATGACCCTCAGTATTCGGGTATCGCATCGCGCACCATGTTGGTCGCGACATTGGGTCGCGTGGCTCAAGTGGGTTTTCGACCCGTCTCGGCGGACGTAACCATAATCGCGGAGAAGCCGCGGCTAGCGGAGTTCATGCCGGTGATGTCCGAGGAGTTGACAGACGTGATGGGTTGTGTCGTGTCGGTGAAGGCCACCACCACCGAAGGTTTAGGGGCAATTGGTCATGGAGAAGGAATCGCCGCGTCCGCGATCGTTTTACTGGAGGAGTCCTCATGAGTCCGCGTCACGCACCTCGTCGCAATTCGCCGGGGCGCCCCTCGCGTCAGGGTGGTCGCCCGATGACCGGTGGTCAGGTGGGTGGTCCCCGTCGAGCGCCGAGTCGCGAGAAGGAAGGGCTGGGTGGCGAACAGGTCGAGGGGCGACACGCGGTGCTCGAACTGCTTAAAGCACGACGTCGACCGATCCACAGGATTTATGTGGCCGATGCGCAAGACCCTTCGGATGTTCTCGACGCCATCGAGCGCGAAGCGCAACGTCAGCGTGTTCCAGTGCAGGTGGTGTCAATGGCGCGACTCGATCGCGAAGCTCGCACCGAGAGTCATCAAGGGGTGATGGCGATAGCATCACGCCTCGAAACCGTGAGTCTCGACGAACTGTTGGAGAATCCGAATCCGTTCTTGCTGGTGTGCGATGGTGTGACCGATCCGCGCAATCTTGGTGCGATGTTGCGCAGTGCTGACGGCGCAGGGGTGACCGGCGTCGTGGTGCCGCGACACCGGTCCGCTCGCATCTCGCCTACCGTGACCAAGACCGCCGCGGGCGCAGTCGAATATTTGACGTTCTGCGACGTCGGCGGGATCCCAACGGCCATCGACCAACTGAACAAATCGGGTGTGCTCACTGTCGGTCTGGCTGGTGAGTCGGACGCTTCGCTCTATGACCTCGACCTCGGTTCGACCCCCGTGGCTCTCGTGGTCGGCAGCGAGGAAAAGGGTCTCGCACCGCTGACGCGAAAACGATGCGAGGCAGTGGTGTCAATCCCACAACTCGGAAAGATCAGTTCCCTGAATGCGGGAGTCGCAGTTTCGGTCGCAGCCTTCGAAGTCGCTCGCCAACGGAGTCTTACAAAGCGGTAGTTCAATTTTTGTTGGCTTTTGGCGACCGTTGTATATAGGATTCGTCAAGTTGGCTCAAAGTCTGTGATTTTGGCGGCCTTTGTAAAGAGTCGGCGAGCGATTCCTTGAACTGCAAACTCAACAGACAATATTGAGAGGTAATCGATGGGGCCTGCTTCGAAGCGTCTCTCGACCATCATTGCCATTGCGTTGTCCGCAATGGCATCGATTGTCCTGTTGCAGGCTCCCGCAGATGCGGCTATCGGTACGACCGTAACTTTTGTTGTTAACAATGGCCAAACGCAACTAATGAATTATCAGGTAGCACAAGTCAACGGTCAGGCAAATTTGACTCCATTTGCTTCGCTGTTTCCGAATTTTAGTTACACGAACCATACGTTTGCATATTGGAGCAATCAACCGGGTGGAGGCGGGGCGACCTACACAGACGGTGCCCTCTATCCCTTCTTGAATGATGCGACCCTTTACGCCCAGTGGACGGCGCCATCACGTACAGTCACATTCGCAGAGAACGCAAGTCCAAGTGATTCGGTTGAGACATCGCAAATAGGGGATGCGCCAACTTCACTAACACTCTTCAATAATCTTGCGGTTTCTTTTTCGAATCCCAACTTCACATTTTCGGGATGGAATACGGCTCCGAATGGAACCGGACAGAACTACGGAGACGGCGCTCTCTATAGTTTTTTGTCCGATGTCATTTTGTATGCGCAGTGGTCGCCGGACTCTGAGTCACTTTCATTTTCGTCCAATACTGGTTCTGGAAACGTTCCGCCACTTACTGGACCGTTCGGTAATTCCGTAACGTTGCCTGATGGCAGCACGCTGTCAAAACCGAATTTCACATTCACCGGTTGGAATACGAAGCCGGATGGCAGTGGTACTCAGTTCCCGTCGGGATCGACCATAGTGATGCCGGTAGCTGAAACTCTGTACGCCCAGTGGTCACCTGCCAGTGAGACGCTGTCGTTCTCGTCAAACACCGGCGTAGGGAATGTTCCGCCCATGACTGCTCCCTTTGGAGGCTCGGTTACCTTGCCCCCGGGCAACTCGCTGACCAAGTCGAACTACTCTTTCGCCGGTTGGAACACGATGCCCGACGGCAGCGGCACTCAGTATGCACCGGGATCTGTCATCTCGGTCTCCGCGGGGGAAACGCTTTACGCCACCTGGTCGCGCAACGACTTCGTCGTAACGTTCGTCACTTCAAACGGGACGGTCGCGGACGCCCCGATATCGGTGCCCGCGGGCGACGCCATCACACTGACGTCACCGGTGAACCCGATCGAACCGGGTTACACATTTGCGGGCTGGTTCACTGCGCCTACTGGGGGTCAACTGGCGGGCGAGACTGGGTCCTCTTACCTACCCGTCGATTCGATCGTCCTCTACGCGCGTTGGTTGGCGAGCCCCGAGATGATTCTCAAGTTCTCTGCTAACGGCGGTACGGGCCACGTCGGGTCACTCTCGGCTCACCAGGGTCTCACGGTGGTGATCCCCGGTGGGTCGGGCCTCCTTCGCCCGGGCTTCACCTTCCGAGGATGGTCCACTACCCCAAGGGCTGGCCGACCAGATGTCAGGATCGGGGCGAAGCTCGTTCTTGTGCACAGCAGAACGCTCTACGCACTGTGGCATCGTGTTCTGCCGTCGACGATGCCGCAGGTTCTCTTGGGAAGTGTGGGAACGTTCGCCCCGAATTCCAGTGTCCTTACGCCCACGATGCGTCGGTTCATCGCCTCGTTGGCCGTGGGAATTGATCGGCACCACCGCACGACGGTCTTGATCTATGGCTATGCGACGTCCAAGGATTCATCGCGAGGCGCGCAACGATTGAGTCTGCGGCGAGCACAGGTGGTCACGGCGCAACTGCGTGGTGACTTGGCCCATCTGAAGGATGTAGGGGTCAGCCTTCGGGCTAGCGGCGAGGCGCGCCTCACGAATTCGGTGCTGGCGTCGTTCCGCAACGTCGAGGTATTCGCCAACTGACCAATGTACGCCTTGGGTCCTCGAACGTCTACTCCACGACGCTGGCACAGTGGCGACACTTGGTCGCGGCGGCGGGCAGGTCGGAGGAGAGACACTGGGGGCAAGTCTTGGTCGCGGGGGGAGGGCCGAACACTGTGGTTCCCCGGCGGGCCATGAAGGCGCGATAGGGCACCACGAGGGCGAAGTAGATCACGGTCATGAAGATTACGAAGTACACCACGGCCGAGATGAATGCGCCCAGTTCGATGCGTTGACCGTTCACGGTCCAACCCAGTCCGGACGCGGTGGGGCCCGAGCCCTCCGCCGCATTGACGAGGGGCGTAATGATCGAGTCGGTGAAGGCCTTGATGAGCGTGCTGAAGGCCAACGCGACGACGAGGCCGACCGCGATCACGATGAGTTCACCTTGCAGCATGAAGTTCTTGAATCCCTTGATCACCCTGTCCTCTTCTCCTCGACAATCCCTACGTGCAACATAGACCGGGACGCCCCCGGCCAACAGCGAAGAGCCACTACTCAGGCAGGGTCCTATGACCTCACATCCCCTCCCGGCGGGTCACCTCGGACCAGGCGGTAGGTCGGCGCGAGACGACGCATCTCAGTCAAGACCGCACCACGGTGCGTCAGTTTGCCGGGAAGTCAGACTCGCGTCGACCTATCGTCCAATATCTTCGCTGTTGGCCGGGGGAGGACCGGGTCATCACGGACTGCATCCCTGGCGACAGAATCGGCGGGACTGAACGGGCAACGCCGTTGTGGGTGGGACGACTGCGTGAAGCCAGTCCTCGGCGATGGCGTGGCGACCGGACCGGCGAGATGACGCGTCCGTTGACGAACGTGCCGGTGGAGGGATTCGAACCCCCGACCTGACGATTACAAATCGCCTGCGCTGCCAGACTGCGCCACACCGGCTGGGAGCCACCTAGGTTACCGAATGATTGCCGAAGCGGCACATGAATAGTTGCTCGCGCCCAAATGGTGAGCCCTAGGCCGTTAATCTAGTCCCGTGGCTACTTCGCGCGAATCGTCCGGCTCCCCTAAGGGTGGCTCGCACTACCAGCCGTCTCTCGGTGTCATGCTCATCATCCTGGTGCTCTTCGTCGGTACCACTTTCGTGGCGTTGCGCGCCCACGCGACGGGACACGCGCCGACGCCCACCACTCATCGCCCCAAGTCCACCGCTAAAACCACGACCACTGGAGCAACAACGTCCACCACCGTGCCCAAGTCGCAGGTCAGTGTGCAGGTCGCCAACGGCACGACGGTGAGCGGACTAGCGGGCACCTACACGACGAAGTTGCAGCTCCTGGGCTGGAATACCCTGCCCCGCCTCAACGGACCGGCCCAAACGGCGACGGTCATCTACTACCACCCGGGTTACCTGTGGGCGGCTCAGGAGATCGCGGCGGAGATCCCGGTCCCCGCGACCGCGGTCAAGCCCATTGGCATCACGAGGCCCGTGCCTGGCGCCGCGGGCGACGACATCGTGGTCATCCTGGGCCCCGACGCCGCGGGCTAACCCCGTGCGGGGAGATCCACGTGGAATCGATCGAGCGCGACTTTGAGCACTTCGGTCGCCATGGGGCGCAGTTCCTCCAGGGGCCGGTTGCGGTGGCGTCGAACTCCGAGGTCGACTTGGGCGAGCGACCCCACGCCAAATTTCTGCGCCACGTCGATCAAGAGGGCGATTTCGACGCCGTAGGCAGACTCAAGGGTCAATGCGTCAAGGGTCTCGTGGCGAATCGCCGTCTCGCCCGCAAGAGGTTGGCGGATGTCGCCGAGGCCCGAATAGAGCAGTGACAGGATTGGTCGGGCGGTCAGTTCATTGACCCGGCCGCCCCCACGCGGCATGTCGAGCAGGGGGCGTTCGTAGTATCCCTTGACGAGGTGGACGTCGGGGCGCTCCAAGAGGGGCTGCACCATCCGCGCCACGTAATCGACCCCCGGATTCAGTACGTCGCCGTCGAGGAAGACCACGATCTCCGCGTCGATCGCCGCCACACCGGCGGCGAGGGCTTCTCCCTTGCCGGTGCCGTCGCGCAGAGGGAGTACGCGCGCGCCGTGGCGCGCGGCGACTGATGCGGTGTCGTCGCGGGAGTGGTCGTCGACCACGATGATGTGGTCAACAAACCCCTCGTGGTGCGCCACGGCGTCGATAACTCCCCCGATGGTCGTCGCTTCGTTCTGGGCCGGGATGACGACGGCGATTGCGTGGCCCCGACGTAGATCCCAGACCGTGGCCAGATCGAAGTCGACGTCGGCGAGGGTCCAAGGGGCGTCAACGCTTTTCATACCCTGAGACTATGAGATGGGCGTTGCATCGCGAACTTGACACCACTACAGTGATTAGACAGAATAGTTATGTCATCAAGAGCGACTGAGGGGCGGGCCCGATGAAGTCGCGACAACCAGTGTGAATCACAGTAACCCTGTCACACCAGGTGCCAAAGCCCGAGCGATGAAAAGGGAGATATGAGTTTCGCTACCGGTCTACTATGTCGAGAGTGTGGTACCGCCTACCCGGCGGAGGCTCGCTACTCGTGTGAATACTGCTTTGGGCCGCTCGAGGTCAGTTATGACCTGGAGTCCGCCAAGAGTGTCGTGACGCGTGAGTCCATCGAAGCGGGACCGCGATCGATCTGGCGCTACGGGGCCCTCTTGCCCGACCCGGGTGTCGAGCCCGTGGACCTGGGCGCCGGATGGACCCCGCTACGCCGCGCCACTCGTCTGGGCGAGGTGCTCGGGGTCAAGGAACTCTGGCTCAAGGACGACACGCGCAATCCCACGGGTTCTTTCAAGGACCGGGTGGTCTCGGTGGCGCTGTCGAGCGCGCGCCGATTGGGCTTCACCACGGCGGCCTGCGCCTCCACCGGGAATCTCGCCACGTCCGTCGCCGCCCACGCGGCGTTCATCGGCTGGCCGAGCGTGACGATCATCCCCTCGGACCTAGAGAAGTCCAAGATAGCGATGACCGCGATCTTCGGTGGCACCGTGTTGGGGGTGGAGGGAAACTACGACGACGTGAACCGACTGTGCGTCGAGCTCGTCGCCGAACACCCCGACTGGGCGTTCGCCAACGTCAATCTGCGGCCGTACTACGCCGAGGGCTCCAAGACCCTGGCCTTCGAGATCTGCGAGCAGCTGGGCTGGAGCACACCGGACCAGGTGGT
>JABBOA010000101.1 GCA_019352075.1 Acidobacteriota bacterium
GATTCCGACCACCAAGCAGTAGACCCCGAAGGGGTTGAGGGTCTTCGTGGTGAACCAACGTGTGAGGAAGCGCACCGCGACGTACGCCGCCACCCCCGCGCAAACGGCCCCCACCGCGGTCTGCGCCCGGACCCCCTGGCCGAGGTGACCCATCAACGAGGGCAGTTTGTAGAGGCCCGCGAGCAAGATGACCGGCGTGGCGAGGAGGAAGGAGAAGTTGGCGGCGTCTTCGTGGTCGAGTCCGCGCGTGATCCCGGCGACCATCGTGGCGCCACTCCGCGATATTCCCGCGAGCAGACCCAGGATCTGTGCCGAGCCGATGACGACGGCGTTGCGTCCGCTGAGCGTCGCAATCGTCTCGTAGTGGGCGTGGCGTCCACGATGCTGACGCATACGTTCACCCACGAGGAGGATCACGCCATTGAGGGTGAGAAAGATCGCCGCAGCGAGGGGTTTGGCGAACAGTTCTCGCAGCGGTTTGTCCAGGAGGAAGCCAGCGAGACCGACGGGAATGGAGCCGAGCACCAGTAGGAACAGGACGCGATAGTCGTGGTCCATACGCGCGCTGGAGAGCTGCCACAGCGACGACGCTCCCTCCTGGCGGCTGGCGCGCACCTGGCGCAGCAGTCCGCGCAGGAGCTTGAACCACGTGGCGCGGTAGTAGACGATGAGTCCACACGCGGTGCCGACGTGCAGACCGACCAGGAAGACGAGGAAGAACGACTCCGACCGGGCTTGACTCGAGACCAGATTGTGCCAACCCAAGACGCCGGGCAGCAGCACGCTGTGCCCAAGGCTGGACACCGGGAACAATTCGGTGACACCCTGCACGAGTCCCATGACCACTGCTTGGAGATAGGTGAGGGATGCGAACACCCCACCACGCTAAACCACGGGTGGCGACGCCACCGTGGCAGGGTGCAGACTGACAACGTGCGCTACCTTATCGTCGTCCGACACACCAAGGCGGCACCCGCCGCCCCCGGCGCGAGCGACTTCGACCGCCCCCTCAGCGGACGCGGCAAACGCCAATGTGACGTCCTGCGCACCTGGGCCAGTGACGGGGCCAGCCTCGGGGCCTTCGGACCGACGACGGCGCTGGTGTCCACCGCGCGGCGCACCCGTGAGACCTTTCGCCGCGCCTTCGACGACACCGGTTTCGTCACCTCGGTGTCCTACAGTGACCTGATCTACAACGGTCAGCGCGATGTCAGCGCCGAGGACCTGCTGATCGACCTCGCGGCCATTGATCCCGTGACCACGTCGTTGCTGGTCGTGGCGCACAACCCCACGGTGCACGAACTCGTCGTGCGACTCGCCGACGAGGTGCCCCAGGTGCTACGGCAACGCGGCTACCCACTCGGCGGCGCGTTCGTGCTGGCGCTGGGCGAGGGCCAACCGATCGGTCTCTCGCACTATCCCCTGGTGGCGACCTTCATCCCTGAGGTCTAGAGCGATCGGAGGATGGCGGCGTCACCCTGTCCGCCCCCTCCGCAGAGCGCCACGGCCGCCGTGCCGCCGCCGCGACGTCGCAGTTCCATCAGCGCCGTGAGGGCCAACCGGGTTCCGGACATGCCGATCGGGTGGCCGAGCGCGATGGCGCCCCCATTCACGTTGAGCCGGCCCTCGTCGATTCCCAGCGCGTCGATCGAGGCCAACGCCACCGCGGCGAACGCCTCGTTGATCTCCACGACGTCCAGGTCCGCCACGGCGACGTCGGCGCGTCGCGCCGCCTGGACGATGGCGTGCGAGGGTTGAAGCAGCAGTGAGGTGTCGGGGCCGGCGACCTGGCCGTATCCCACGAGTTCGCCCAGCGGCTCCACGCCGAGTTCCGCCGCTCGTTGCGCGGACATCACCAGGACTGCGGCGGCACCGTCGGAGATCTGCGAGGCGTTGCCGGCCGTGATGGTGCCGTCAACCTCGAAGGCCCCGCGCAACGTCGCGAGTGAGTCGGGCGTCACGCCAGGCCGGATGCCCTCGTCGGCGTCGACGCGGCGGTCCTCGCCCTTACGTTGGGGGACCATGACGGCCGTCGTCTCGTGATCGAAATAGCCCGCGGCGGCGGCGGCCGCCGCCAAGGCGTGCGACCGGGCGGCGAATTCGTCTTGGCGCGTGCGCGAGAGGCGCCCCGCGGCGTGGCGCTCGGTCGCGAGGCCCATGGCGCAGTGCTCGAAGGCGCAGACCAGTCCGTCGTGCATCATTGAATCCACGACGGCGTGATCGCCGGCGCGGTAGCCGGCGCGGGCCCCGGGTAAGAGGTACGGTGCGTTGGTCATCGATTCCATCCCCCCGGCGATCACGATCTCGGCTTCACCCGAGCGCACCATGAGGTCGGCGAGATAGATCGTGTTCAACCCCGAGAGGCACACCTTGTTGATGGTGGTGGCCGGAACGCTCATGGGGATGCCACCGTAGACGGCCGCTTGGCGGGCGGTGATCTGCCCTTGTCCGGCCTGCAGGACCTGGCCCATGAGCACCGCGTCGACGCGAGCGGGGTCGAGTCCCGTCTGCGCCAACAGGGCAGCAATGGCGACGCCCCCGAGTTCACTCGCGCGCAGGGGTGACAAGGCACCCGCCAGCTTGCCGATGGGGGTGCGAAGTCCGGCGACGATCACGCTACGTGTCATTTCTCTCCTCGATGGGTCCCAGCCCGACGTTACAGCGTGTGTCCCGTTCGGACCCACCGGTGCGCCGTGGACAACTGCACCCTGCGCTCCGTGGTGCGTGCTCACCGTCCGATTCGCCCAACGAGAGTGCGCCGGGGTCCTCGATTTCGGTCCAGTCTCCCGTCGCGGTGATGGCCAACTTCGGGACTCGCGCGGTTGGCGGGGAACATCGGACCAAGGTCCCCCGAGGCCCCTCCTCCCCACTGAGTAGTCTCACCTGCGGGAGGGAAGATGGAATCGTTGCTGACCGAGATCGACCACATCGCCATCGCCGTTCGCGATATCGAGGCGGCCATCGCTTGGTACGCCGAGGCGCTCGGCGCGCGCGTGGTGCATCGCGAAGACGTGGTGAGCGATGGCGTATCCGAGGCGCTCATCAAGGTGGGCGACTCCTACATCCAGTTGCTGACACCCCTGCGCGACGACTCGACGGTGGCGGCCTTTCTCGAGCGTCGTGGTGAGGGACTCCATCACGTGGGTTACCGCGTCGCCAATTGCGCCGCAGCCCTCGCGGCGGTCAAGGCCGCCGGAGGGCGGGTCCTCGATGACGTGCCGCGGCCGGGTTCGCGTGCCACGACCATCGCGTTCGTCCACCCCACGGCGAGTTTCGGGACGTTGATCGAACTCGTCGAAGAATCGTCCGCGACGCCCGCCACGCGCTGAGGCGCTCGGGTCGCGAGTGACCTCCTCGAAGCCAACGCGTCGGCGCCGTCGCAGCGACCTCGGTAGCCTTGACTCCTATGGAGAACTCAATGGTGCAACGTATCGCCGAGCTCGAGGAGCGAAAGGCCGAGGCTCGGGTCGCGGGGGGTGAGCGGGCCATCGACCGTCATAAGTCGAAGGGTCGTATGACCGCTCGCGAGCGGGTGGAATATCTGCTCGACGAGGGCACCTTCCAAGAGCTCGACATGTTGAGTCGCCATCATGCCTCGGGGGTGGGTTTGGATGACTCGCGGCCCTACACCGACGGCGTCATCACGGGCTACGGTCAGATCGACGGACGTCAGGTGTGCGTGTACTCCCAAGACTTCACCGTCTTCGGTGGGGCCCTCGGCGAGACGCACGGCGAGAAGATTCACAAGGTGATGGATCTCGCGATGTCGATGGGACTTCCGATCATCGGACTCAACGACGGGGCCGGTGCGCGTATCCAGGAGGGCGTCGCGGGTCTCAACGCCTACGGCGGCATCTTCTGGCGCAACGTGCGGGCGTCCGGCGTGGTTCCCCAGATCTCGGTGATACTGGGACCCTGTGCGGGGGGCGCCGTCTATTCGCCGGCGATCACGGACTTCACCATCATGGTGAAGGACTCGAGCCACATGTTCATCACGGGACCCGACGTCGTCCGGGCGGTGACCGGCGAGAACGTCACCCTCGAGGAACTCGGCGGCGCGATGACCCACGCGACCAAGTCCGGTGTGGCCGGATTCGTCTTCGCCGACGAGAGAACGGCCCTCGACGAAGTGCGCTACCTGCTCTCGTTCCTCCCCTCCAACAACCGCGAGGAGCCGCCGCGCATCATGTCGGAGGACCCGGCGGATCGTCGCTGCACGCAACTGCGTGATCTATTGCCCACGTCGGCCAACCAGCCCTACGACATGAAGAAGGTGATCACGGCGGTGGTCGACGATGGTGAGTTCACGGAGGTCCACGCCGCGTTCGCCGCCCAGATCACCTGCGGTTTCGCGCGCATCGACGGTTTCCCCGTGGGGATCGTGGCCAACCAGCCCCAGGTACTGGCGGGGGTCCTCGACATCGACTCGAGCGAGAAGGCGGCCCGCTTCGTGCGCACCTGCGACGCCTTCAACATCCCGCTGGTCACCTTTGTCGACGTCCCCGGCTTCCTGCCGGGCGTCAGTGAGGAATACGACGGCATCATCCGCCGGGGAGCCAAGTTGCTCTACGCCTTCTGCGAGGCGACGGTGCCGCGCGTCTCGGTCATCACCCGCAAGGCCTACGGCGGGGCGTACGTGGTCATGAACTCCAAGGGGATCGGGGCGGACTTCGCCTTCGCGTGGCCCTCGGCGGAGCTCGCCGTGATGGGATCGGCGGGCGCCGTCGAAATCGTTCATCGGCGAGAGCTCGCGGCCGCGGATGATCCGGACGCGACGCGCCGTCGCCTGGTGGCCGAATACGAGGAGCGCTTCTCCTCACCCTTCATCGCGGCCGAGCGTGGGTTCATCGATGACGTCATCGATCCGGCCGAGACTCGCGCCGTCATCGCGCGCTCGTTGAACCTGCTGCGCTCCAAGCGTGAGGACCTGCCCCAACGTAAGCATGGGAACATCCCGCTGTGACGACGCCCGTGACGCCGAACCCGCCACTGTCGCACGACGAGGTGACGGCCGTCGTCATCGCGGTGACCCTACTGACCGCGTCGCGTCGCGCCCCCGCCCCCGTCGTCGTCGACGTCACGCCCCCGTGGCGCTTCTCGGGACGGCACTTCGGATCGACGCGACGCTGTGACTAGCGCGCGCGTCGCCGCGGCGCGCGCGGCAACGTCGTGAGGGCGGTGTTCATCGGATCACTGGACGCCTGGGACGCAGCCGTCGCCGACGTCACGTCGCGATCGCGGGTGTGTGTGCTGGCGACGGCCGCGGCCTTCCGTGGTCCGCGCGAGGCCATTGAACAGATCCGCGAGCTCCTGGGGCCTCGTGATGTGAGCGTGGTCGGAGTGTCGGCGGTCGACCGCGCGAGCGCGAACGACCCGTCGGTCGTGGCGGAGCTGGCGGCATCTGATCTGGTCGTCCTGTGTGACGGGGCGCCGCTGCACGCGCGCAGCGTGTGGCGCCACTCGTCGCTCGGCGAAGCCCTGGTCCGCGCCAACCTCTTGTGCGTGGGCGCCACCGGTTCGGTTCTGGGTGCGACCATGATCGACCCGCGCGGCGGGGCACCGACCACGGGTCTGGGGCTCTTCGCCGACGTGGTCCTCAGCGTGCCGACCAGCGCCCCGCAGAGCAAGAGGACCCGGGAACTCCTCGCCCACGAGACCCTCGTGGAGCTGGGTCCTCACGCGGCGGTGGCCTACGACGGCCACTGGAGCGTCCTGGACGACCGCGACCTGATGGTCACGCGGGCCGGGGTGGACGGTGACCTACGACTCGGTGATGGTCAATGATTCGATGGTCACGGTCTCGCGGGGCTTGCCCGAGGGTGAACCCACGGCGTCGATCGCACTGACCACGTCGAGTCCCTTCGTCGCATTGCCGAAGAGGGCGTAGAGCGGGGGCAGACGCATCCCGTCGGGTCCCGAGATGATGAAGAACTGTGAACCGTTGGTGTGGGGTCCCGCGTTGGCCATCGCCAGCGACCCGAGTTCGTAGCGCCCCGGCTTGGGCAACTCGTCGTCGAAGCGGTAGCCCGGACCGCCCGCGCCGGTACCGGTGGGGTCACCGCCCTGCAAGACGAAACCAGGAATGATGCGGTGTAGGACGATGCCGTCGTAGTAGTGCCACCGCGCGAGGAACACGAAGCTGTTCACCGTCTGGGGTGCGCTCGCGGCGTCCAGGAGGAACTCCATCGTGCCGTGCGACGTGACCATCGTGGCGGTGTAGGTCCTCGAGGGATCGATGATCATCGGTGGTGCGGCGTCGAACTTCTGACGCTGCGGGCTCGAGCCGTCGGGTTGGGGCATCTGGTCACTCATGGTTTCCTCTTTTCGTGAGACGGTGTCGTCAGCCGATCTTGAGCAGGTCGACGATGAAGACGAGTGTGTCGTTGGCGGGGATTCCTTGGCCACCCTGGCCGTACGCGAGCGACGGCGGGATGATGAGTTCACGGCGTCCACCGACCTTCATGCCGGGCAATGCCTTGATCCATCCGGCGATTAGGGAGCCGGTCTTGAAGGGCGTCGAGAAGGCCCCCGAGGTCCACGACGACTGCAGGATCTTGTGCGTCGCGTAGTCACCGAGCACGTACTGCGCGGTGATGTTGTCGCCGAGCTTGAGGGTCGCGCCGGTTCCCTTGATGAGGTCCGCGGCCTCGATCGCCGTGGGCGGTGCCGTCGTGGGGATGACCATGGTGGGCGCCTTCCCGGCGGTGCCGATGGGTGATGCGCAGGGGATGGTGGCGAATCCGGGCACGGCGAAGGGAGTCGGCGCGCACTTGGTGGAGAGCGTCCCGATGGCCGCCGCCGTCGTGGTGGTGGTGGGAATGGTGACCGTCGCCGGGGTGGACTTCTGAAAGTAGAGGGCCGCCGATCCCACGACGAGGATCGCGATGATCAGGGCGATGACGCCACGGCGCACGTTCTGGCGGCGCTTGTTCTGGCGCTGCATGGTCTCCATCTTCTGACGGCGAGCTTCTTTTTGACGTTGACGTTTGGTGGTGGCCATTCGTTCGACATTACTAGGGCGTTAAGGAGCGTCTCGCCGACTCAAGTAAAGTTGGAGGCCATGGCGCTTATCGTCCAAAAGTTCGGCGGTACATCGGTGGGCGATGCGGATCGCATCCGCGCCGTTGCCGATTACGTCGCGCGCACCCGCGCGGCCGGAAATGACGTCGTGGTCGTGGTGTCGGCCATGGGCAAGTTCACGGATGATCTCATTCACCTCGCTGATCAGGTATCACCTACTCGTCCGCTGCGCGAGCTTGACATGTTGCTCACCGCCGGTGAGCGTATTTCGATGGCGCTGGTATCGATGGCGTTGTCGGATTGTGGCGTCGAGTCGGCGTCCTTCACGGGCTCGCAGGCCGGCATCATCACCGACACCGATCACACCAAGGCCAAGATCCTCGAGATGCGTCCCGATCGAATCCGTGAGGCCCTCGATCACGGTCTGGTGCCGGTGGTCGCGGGTTTCCAAGGGGTGTCCACCGACCGCGACATCACCACCCTGGGCCGCGGCGGTTCCGACGTGACGGCCGTGGCCCTGGCCGCCGCCCTGGACGCGGACGTGTGGATCCAGGTGGGGATCGGCATCTTCCTCCTGGTGGCACCTCGGGGATAC
>JABBOA010000102.1 GCA_019352075.1 Acidobacteriota bacterium
GGCATTCTCACTACGATAGGCCGGTGACTTCCGGCGCATCATTGTGGTTCGCGACGCGACGACAGTCCACCACTTGGCGATCACTACTCCTCATCACCGTCGCCGTGATGGTCGCCAACGGCGCGTTCATCTTCCTCGGCTACGAATCGAGCCCGATCTGGTGGACCACGACGATTGCGTCACGGGTGTGTGCGTGGACGTGCGGGCTACCGAGCGTGGACCCCAACGTCGGCTTCATCACCCAGCCCGAGGGACATCTCGCTGCCGTGAGCATCCTGCACGGCCACCTGCCGTGGTGGAACTACTTCGAGGGGTTGGGCCAGCCCCTCGCGGGGGAGATGCAGTCCGCCGCACTGTTGCCGCTCGTCATGTTGTTCATCTTCCCAGCGGGCCTCTTGTTGTTTCACCTGTCGCTCCAGCTCATCGCGGGAATCGGTACGTACTTCTTGATCCGCCGATTCAACGTCGCGCCGGCCCTCGCCACGGTGGCTGGCGTGTTGTTCGCGCTCAACGGCACGTTCGCCTGGATTGGCAACGCCGTGATCAACCCCGTCGCGTTCTTGCCGCTGACGATCCTCGGAATCGAGATCATGTGGGACGCGACCCGTGAGAATCGGCGCGCTGGTTGGGCACTCCTGGCGGTGGCCCTCGCTCTCTCGGTGTACGCCGGCTTCCCCGAGACCACGTATCTCGACGGCCTTTTCGCCGCAGGATGGGCCGTCACGCGACTCTTCGCCTTGCCCCGAACCCGACGACTCACGGGGGTGAAGCGGCTCGCACTGGGCGGCGTCGTGGGCGCCGCGCTCTCGCTACCGATCATCGTGGCCTTCTACGACTTCACCAAGTCGGCCGACGTGGGGGGACACGTGGCCGGCGGCGTGAGCGTCGGGACGACCGCGCTTTCGAGTCTGAATCTCTTGATCAACCCCTATCTCGGAGGGATGATCATCGGTGGTCCCTCGGCCACGCCGCACAATTTCCTCGGCTATTTCACGGCGTCGGTGCTGGTGTTCGCTCTCGTGGGCACCGTCGGAAGGTCACTACGGCCCCTACGCCTCTTCCTCGCGGGATGGACTGCGTTCAGTCTCGCCGGCGCACTCAACCTGTTCGAGATTCACCGCCTCGTCAACCTGATGCCTGGCGTCGGCGATATCGCGTTCGCCCGCTACATCTGGCCGTCGGCCGAGTTCGCCGTGATCGTGCTCGCCTCGCTGGGACTGAGCGACGCGCTCGAGCAGACCCGACGACGATCCATCGCGCAACGATCGGCCGCGGCGGTGGGGGTCCTCCTGGTCGTCGGCGTCATTGTCGTTGGCAGCATCGCTGGCCCGACGACTGGTTCGGATCGGGTCATCGTCTTTGTGTTGGTCATGATCCCCTTCCTCGTACTCGCCGCGCTCGGCTACGCCCTCTACTTTGATGACCGGCGCTGGCTGCAGCGCATCGCGATCAGCCTGATGGTGGGCGAATCGATGATCTTCTTCGCCGTGCCGACCTTTCGAAATCCCACTTCGATCACCGTCGCGACCGGATCGATCAGTTATCTCCAGCACAACCAGGGGCTCAACCGCTTCATCTCACTGGGTGTCCTCACCCCCAACTGGGGTGCCCAATTTGGGCTCTTCGAAATCAATACCGTCGACCTCCCCCTTCCGGCGTCGTTCACCAACTACGTCCACACCAGCCTCGCGCCGTCACTGGAAGTGCCGCGAAAATTCACCCTGCCCTTCACCGCAGCCAGTCAGGCCGAAGTGGCGGCTCACCTGGCCAACTACGAATCGCTGGGCGTGAAGTACCTCATCACTCCCCCCTCGGCCCTCGCCGCGACGCTCACCAAGGTGGGTCTGACTCTGGTGGCGCACGACCAGCAGAGCAACCTCTACCAGCTGCCTCATCCCTCGCCCTTTTACACCACGAGCTTGACCACGTGCGTCATCGCCGACGCCACCATTGACCACGTCCAGGTCACCTGTCCCGGTGCGACCACCCTGCGACGCCTCGAGTTGTCCATGGCCGGTTGGACCGCCCGTGTCAATGGTGTCATCACGCCCCTCACCTCGAGCGACGGTCTCACGCAGACAGTGGCTCTTCCCGCGGGCACCTCGAGCGTCTCGTTCGCCTTCCTGCCGCCCCACGAAGGCGCGGCTGGCGCCGTCGCAGCGCTCGCGGCCCTGATGACGGTGTCCTCGCTCGGGCCCTTTCGCACTCGGCGCACTCGGCGCACTCGGCGCACTCGGTACCGACGCCACCCACCCGCCACGCCCGAGGTCGAGGCCGCGCCCGAGGATTTCCCCGGCCCCGGGGCCGCCTAAGTCACTCGCAGCGACCCGGGTCGTCCAATGACGTCACATGGCGTCCGCGAGACCGAACAAGAAGGTCTGCAACGTCGTGATGTAGTCACGCGTCGCCTCATCGGCTTCATTCAACCGTTCCGCGCTCATGAGTCCCTTGGCGGTGATGGTGGCGCGTAGCGCCACCTGCAACGTGCACAACCACGCCCACGCTTCGGCATCGTTCAAGAAATCCTCACCCAACGTCGCGACCGCCAACTCGACGTTCGACGTGACGTCGTGTTGTCGGCTCAGGGTGGCGAGCGGATCGTCCACGTCGTGACTGGGATCGATGGGCGAGTTGAGGCTGGCGTGCCACTCGTGATCGGGGTCCGCTTCGGCGGCCAGGACGTGACCAAACGCCTCCCGGGCCACAGCCCGCGCCGCGTCGTTGAGCCGCACTTCGATCCGCCCGTCGCGACGGCGCACGAAGAGGCGTCCGGGCACTAGGCGTCCTGCTCGATCGTCGCGAGTAATCCCGCGACCTGGAGTTTCACGCAGTAGCCCTGGGCGCGCTCGAGCGGACCCGACCAGACGACGGCGCGACCCTCGTGATGAACCGTGAGCATCAGTTGGGTCGCCTTGTTGTTGGGGTATCCGAAGACCTTACGAAAGACGACCACGACCACCGACATGGGCGTCACCGGATCGTCCCAGACGATCACGTTCCACGGACGCTCCGTCATCGTCGAGGTGACCGACTCGGTCTGGGACTGATCCGAGACGCGCAAGGGCTTCAGCGAGGGCACGTCATCATTTTCGCAGATGCGCGCCGTGCGTCAATCGTCGCGGTCACTCGTGGCCCCTTAGAAGTCGTGGCGGCGCAACCGCCACGAACCAGCCCAGTGCTGGCCCGGTTCGAGGACGATCACGTCCTTGCCAGAGCGCAACGCCTCAGGCGGGCACGTCATGGGCTCCACGCCGATCGACGTACGTCGGTGCCCATGACTCAATTCGTCACCGGTGTACACCTGGATATAGGGGAAATTACGATCGACCTCGAGTTCGACCAGTCCGCCGTGGTGATCGCGGACCTTGACCGTGGCCAGGCCCGTATTGTCGCGCACCAATTCGGTGTAGGTGACGTTGAGCTCGTGTCCGCTGACCGATTTGGCCGTGGTGAAGTCCAGCCCGTGGCCCGCGACCGGCAGGATCTCTCCCGTGGGCAGCAGCCTCTCGCCCGCGGCGACGTACGCGATAGCCGGCACCTCGAGCACCGCACCCTCAATGGTCGGCGTGGTCACCGCCAAGTACGGGTGGAACCCCACGCCCATCGGTATCGGCACGTCGTCGAGATTGGTCACCGTCGCCGTCACCGTGAGTCCCAAGGACCCCAGGTGGTAGGCCACGGCGATCTCGCTCAAGAAGGGGTACTCGGGCGAGGGGTGCAGGCGCAACGACAGTACGCAACGGTTCTGGTTCACGTGGTCGATCTCGAAGGGTCGCCACCGCACGAGTCCGTGGATCGCCGTGCGCGTCGCGTGGTCGTCCACCGAGGGTACCGCCGTGCGACCCGAGAACGACCAGGGTTCCGGGGACAATCGATTGGGCCAAGGGTACATGATCTGTCCGTGAGCCCCCTCGGGCAACTCGTCGCCCGCGAAACCCTCGACCACGCTGACGCCGCCCTTGACGAACGTGCGCAGCGTGGCGCCTACCTGAGTAATCACGGCCCTTTGGTCACCGTGGGCAATTGCGATCTGTTCACCGGAGGGTAGCACTGTCATTGTTCCTTTTGTTCGCTGACGTGTAACTTACGACAGATAGCGTGATCAGTATGAAGATACTGCTCACCAACGACGATGGGGTCCTGGCGCCCGGGCTCGCCGCACTGACGCGCGCCGTCGCCGGGTGGATCGAGGAGTGCCCCCCGGGCGAGGAGCGCCAGGCGCTCGTCGTGGCCCCCGACCGCAATTATTCGGGAATGTCCTCGGCGGTCGGCGACGTCTTCGCACTTCCGAGCGCCCACTACCAACGCCACTGGATCTCGGGTGCTGAGTCGATCCCCGCCTACGGCGTACAGGCGCCACCAGCACTCTGCGCCATCATCGGATCGCTGGGGACCTTCGGTTTCAAGCCCGACCTCGTGATCTCTGGCATCAACGCCGGCGCCAACGTCGGGCGTAGCGTCCTGCACTCGGGCACCGTGGGCGCCATCCTCTCGGCCGCGCAATTGGGCCTGTCGGGTCTCGCGGTCTCGGTGCAATGGGGTGAAGACGTCCACTACGACCTTGCCGCCGAGCTCGCCATCGAGGTGCTCGACGAGCTCTTCCGCGCGCCCTCGCGCACGCTCCTCAACCTCAACGTGCCCAACTTGACGCGCGAACACCTGCGCGGCGTGCGCCGTGGACGTATTTCCACCGCGGAGGTCCTCATGGCGGCGGGACCCGACGCGGGGGGTGCGCCCCTGGCTGACGAGGGCGAGTTGCCCCTGCTCATGGGTGCCGCCTCACCGCGAGTGGGCGACGTCAGCGACGAGGACGAGGGGGACGACGGCGCCCTCGTCGTCGCGGGGTTCGCGTCATTGACGCCCATCGTCGGACCCCACGAGAACACCGACGCATCGCTCGACGACGTCATCCACACCGCACTGGGCGTCATCTCGCGTCACCTGGCGGTCTAGTCCTCGACGACGCGGCGTCCCTGCTTGATCTGGGAGCGCGCGCGTTTCGCCGCGACGCGCCTCACCTGGGACCCGAGGGTGGGACGGGTCGCGCGCCGCGGCGGCTGGCGCACGAGGACGGCGCCGATCTTGTGGGCGAGCGAGTCGAGCGCAGCGGCCCGATTGGCTGACTGGGAGCGGAAGCGACCCGAACTCGCACAGACCTGGCGCCCCACGCGTTCCAACAACACGGCACGATCTACGTCGCTCAACACCGTCGACGACGACACGTCGAAACACGCGACCACCTTGGTGAGCGATCGGTTGGCGTGCTGCCCGCCGGGCCCTCCCGAGGTCGTCACGCGCAGTTCCACTTCGCGCGCTGGAATGCTGAGGCGCGCGCGCACGTGCAACGACCCGTCTTCGTTGACGCGCGCGCCGCTCACGACTCACTCAACCCGAAGCGCACCGAGGCCAATTGGCTCGATGACGCGACCAACTCACCGGTGTCGTCGAAGAGTTCGCAGCGTTCGTCCACCAGTCCGTCGGCCACCACCACGCACCATTGACGCGCCCTCAACCACTCGCTGGCGGGCACACGACGCACGTACGAGGTCAGCTGCAACGTCGGCACCCAACCCGTCGAACCCAGTGGCGTGGTCGCCGGTGGTACGGCGTCGGTGGCGAAGAGCGTGCTCCAGGGGTCCCATCCCTTGCCCCCGTCGCTCAACCACATCCACAGCACCACCTCGCCCGACCCACGCTGACCGTTCCACCACTGCGACATCGTGGGGTCGACGCGCAGTTCGAGCGCGGAGTGGACGTCTCGCCCCTGGTGGCTCTCGAGCACCTCGCACGCCGCCACGGCGGCGATCGCGGGAGCGGTGCTGCCCTGATACCGCGGGCGTGCCGAGTCACTCAGGGAGCCCAAGGTCACCAAGGACTCCGTGGTCACGGCGCCCCCCTGGGACAGCGTCACGTGGACGAACGACGCGCCGCGGCCCACCCGGCGCACGCGCGTCGACAGGGTCGCGGGACCCAGTTCCGGCGCCGCCATGAAATTCGTCGACACGGCGGTCGCGTGGAGGTGCGTCGCCCCCTCCTCACTCGCCCCCGCGAGCGCCGCGCTGGCCATCACGCACTGCAGATATCCCCCGGTGGGATAGCCGAATGCCGTGAATGGACCGTCGAGCGTCACGCCAAAGCGACCGTCGCCCGCGGGTTCCACCGCGCCGGCGTCGGCCAACAGGACTGGTTCGAAATCACCCATCGCCCCACCTTAACGAGCGCCCCCACCGGGCCGAGACCCCTCGGCGCACCGGTAGATTGGGGGGAGCTAAGGAGTCGCATGCGTAGCATCCCCCATTTCATCAACGGCGTCACGGTCTCGGCCCCGGGCGAATTACCGGTCTTCAATCCGGCGACCGGCGAGATCACCGCGCGGGTGCCCTTGCCCTCGACGGTGGTGGTGGACGACACGGTCGCCAGCGCCCGCGCCGCCTGGGCGACGTGGCGCGAGTCGACCCTGTCGCAACGCACCAACATCCTTTTCGCCCTGCGGCACCTCTTGGTGGAGCACACCGACGAATTCGCCGCCTTGATCACGTCGGAGCACGGCAAGACCCTCGCCGACGCCAAGGGCGAGATCGCCCGTGGGCTCGAGAACGTCGAATACGCCTGTGGGGTCACCGAACACCTCAAGGGCGGGTTCTCCTCGCAGGTCGCCGACGGCGTGGACGTGCACTCCTTCCGCGAGCCGCTGGGAGTCGTGGCGGCCATCACCCCCTTCAATTTCCCGATCATGGTCCCCCTGTGGATGACCGCCAACGCCCTGGCCACCGGCAACGCAGTGATCCTCAAGCCCTCCGAGCGCGATCCGTCGGTCGCGGTGCGGTTGGCGGAATTGTTGAGCGAGGCGGGTCTGCCCCCGGGGGTCTTCAACGTGCTCCAGGGCAACGCCGCGACCGTCAATCAACTCCTCGAGCACGACGGCGTCGACGCCGTCAGCTTCGTGGGCTCGACCCCCGTCGCGCGCCACGTCTACCAGACGGCCACCGCACACGACAAGCGCGTCCAGGCCCTGGGCGGGGCCAAGAACCACATGGTGGTCCTGCCCGACGCCGACCTCGACATCGCGGCCGACGCGGCCATCAACGCCGGCTACGGCGCGGCCGGTGAGCGCTGCATGGCGATCAGTGTGGTCGTGGCGGTCGGGGACGTTGCCGACGAGTTGGTCGCCAAGATCGCCGAACGCGTGGACCGCCTGACCGTGGGACCCGGTGACGATCCCGCCAGTGACTTCGGTCCGGTCATCACCAACGAGCATCGCCAGCGCGTCCTCGGTTACGTCACCGCACCGGACCCCGGCGTGCGCGTCGTGCGCGACGGTTCGGCACTGTCACAGCGGCCCGGCTTCTTCGTCGGACCGTGCCTGCTCGACGGCGTGGTCCCCGGGATGCGCGCGTACGACGACGAGATCTTCGGGCCGGTCCTGTCGGTCGTGCGGGTCGCCACCTACGCCGACGCCGTGGCGCTGATCAACGCGAACCCCTACGGCAACGGTACGGCAATCTTCACCCGCGACGGCAACGCCGCGCGTCTGTTCAGCCGTCAGGTCCACGTGGGGATGATCGGGGTGAACGTGCCGATACCGGTGCCGGTGTCGAGCTATTCCTTCGGTG
>JABBOA010000103.1 GCA_019352075.1 Acidobacteriota bacterium
CGATGTTCTCCATCATCGACGAGGAGTGGCCCCGCGTCGCTTCGCACCTCGAGTCTCTCCTCGAACGGCCGTGGGAGGGTGGCGGCGCGGCGCGGCGCGTCCACGAGGACCATCTTGACGGGCGAGGCGACAACGGACCGTCGTGAACCGGTCGACGACCTCGCTCGGTCGCCTGACGGACACCGCCGTCGAAGGGGGAATGAGGGAGATCAAAGGGTCGGGCCACCTCGTCCTCCACGTTCGTGATCTAGCGGTCTCAGCCGATTTCTACCGTGACGTCCTCAGATGGCAACCCATCATCGAAGGATCGAACGTCGACGGATCAGCGCTCATCGCGGCCGTCAACTCCCCACTGGTGGCACGCACCACGAACTGTTGTTGATCGAGTTGGGTTCGTTAGCGGCGCCCGCGTCGGTGGGGCGCGGAGTGGGTCTGCACCACTTCGGCCCGAGAGTCGGCGACAGTGACGTCGAACCGCGTGAGGCACTCAAGGAGCGGCGCGTGAACGGGGTCACTATCGTTGGCGCCACGGACCACGGGATGACCCACGGTCCGTACGTCACCGATCCCGACGACAACGAGATCGGACTCTACGTCGATGTTGCCGGCGTCGACTGGCGCGACCCCCGACCGTGGGCCGCACCGACGCGGCGTCCACTTCACCTCCGACGCGCGCCGTCACTGGCGGGTGGTGCCGAGAGCGTCGCCACGTGTGGGTCGTTCAACATGTCAGCAATCGTGACTCCCTCGAGTTCGGCGACGACGACGTCGACGGCGCGCAGGTCAAGAGCACGTAGGTTCGCCAGCACCCGGCGACCCGTCGGACAATCTTGATCCGGCACGTGCAGGCCAAATAGCGGGTCGCCTCCATTGACCGCGCGCCACACCTCGCCGAGATTGATCTGCGCCGCGGGTCGCGCCAAGGTCCAGCCACCCCGACGCCCAGACCGCGAGGACACCAGGCCCTCATCGCGGAGTCGTCCGAGCACGCGCCGCACCTGGACTGGATTCGTCGCCGGACTCACCGCGAGTTCACGCGAATCGACGAGGGTCGCGGGCGACTCGGTGAGCAACGTCAGCAGGTGGACCGCCACCGCGAAGCGCAGGTTCGTCGGACGGGCCACGGCAAGGAGTCTATTTATCCGTAACTCCTCCTGTTACAGTTTGATGGGTACTGAGCATGGTTACCCGTCAAGGAGAGCACCATGGGCACCATCGCCGTCATCGGATTCACCGGTTACGCGGGCGGACACATCACCGCCGAGGCATTACGACGCGGTCACCCGGTGATCGGGGTCAGCCGGTCGAACGCGAGCGACGTTCCCGCGGGCGTCACGGTGCTCCAGGGCGACGTCGGCGACGAGGGGCTCCTGCGCGAGCTCGCGTCCGAGGCATCCACCGTAGTCATCGCCGTTCAGAGTGCGTCGCAGGGTCAATCATTCCTCGCGTCACTCGTTCCGTCACTGCTGGACGCCGCAGCAGCGGGTGGTGCGCGGCTGGGACTGGTCGGTGGCGCGTCGAGTCTCCTCGTGGCGCCGGGTGGACCACGACTGATCGACACACCGGAGTTCCCCGAAACCTACCGCGTCGAAGCCCAGTCACACATCGCCGTCTTGGAGGCGTTACTCTCGTCGTCCAGCGAGGCCGACTGGTTCTACGTCAGCCCCTCGGCCACCTTCGGCGCGTACGCACCGGGTGAGCGCACGGGTGCGTATCGCACGAGTGATGACACTCTGTTGGTGGATGCGCAGGGCAACTCCTTCATCGGTGGGGAGGACTTCGCCATCGCGTTCCTCGACGAGATCGAGAACCCCACTCACCACCAGGCGCGTTTCACGGTGGGCTATTAGTCCTGGCACGCCGGACGGGCCGATCCTTGGCCATCGTGCGAAGGTTCTAACGCCCCGTGTCCTTGATGCGCGACGACCTACGACCGGGGTCCACGTCAGGGCGGGTTTCTCCCTTGAGGACTAGCCCAGGGCCGCGGCGCGGTGACGGCTGCGCCCGTAGTACTTGCAGGCGAGGCGCGGACTCAGTCCGAGCGACTCGCCAATTTGGCGCCAGTCGGCGCCGAGAGAGCGCGACACCCGCACGAAGTCGACCAGTTGCAGATGGCGAATGTCGACGACGTTGTTGGCCCGGGCCATCGACTCGAGCATGCCATTGCGTGACGCCACCCGAGAGATGATGTCGAGGGGAATCCCCCTACTCCTTGGTGCCAATTGCAGTTCGCCCATTTCGTCATCCTACGTACGTCGTTGGGCGTTCCCGGGCATATTTCGCGAGAATGTCGTGGTAATTCGCTCATCATTTCGCGATGGACATTCCTCGACGCCGGCGAGTGCACCCCGCACGGATGACCCGTATGGTGGTTCCGAGGAAATAGACCGCATTGAGTGAAACGCCAGGACCCATGCCCACCATCGCCACCAAGGAACGCCTCGAGCCGGAACTCGTTCGCGCCGCCATCGTGGTCGTCCTCGGCACCATCATGGCGATCCTCGAGACCACGATCGTGGCGGTCGCCCTGCATCGACGCAGCATTGATTTTCGCGTCACGGTCAGTACGATTCAGTGGGCCGCCACGGGTTATCTGCTCTCCCCGGCCATCGCTATTCCATTGCCGGGGTGGGCCATGCACCGGATGGGCGTCAAGCGGGTCTATATGCTCTCGCTCTTCCTCCTCGGATCGATGCTGTGCGCGGGGGCCTGGTCGGCGACGAATATCTATCGTCAGATCGGTGGTTCGCTCGGCGTCGCGGTCTTCGCCGTCGTGCTCGACACGCAGATCAGTCGGCGAATTGGTGTGCGCGCCGGCGAGGCCACCCAGAACGGTGTCACGCTGGCCACCCCCACTCAGCTCGATCAGATCGCCCGGGCCGTCGGGCACTCGTTCCGGTGGTCCTGGGGCACGTGTGTGGTGGGTATCGTCCCGGCACTCTTCTTGCCGCGCACGCCCGTCGCGCAGCGCGCGCACCGCGCTCGCGGTGGAGTGAGGAGATGGGGGATGTCGCACCCGTGACGAGGCCGCGCGCTAGTCGAATGGCCGTAGAAGGACGGACCCCGTGACGGTGATCACGGTCTTTCGCAGCCGACTGCGCACCGGCGTTGACGCCGCCTACGGTGAAGTGGCGTCGCAGATGAGTCGCTTGGTGCGCGAGATGCCGGGCTTCGTGGACGAGAGCTTCTTCCGGGGCGAGGAGGGGGAACGGGTCACCATCGTGCGATTTCGCGACGCGGCGGCACAGCGGGCGTGGGCGCAACACCCCGATCACCTGGCCGCGCAGCGCCGTGGACGTAGCGAGTTCTACGAGTACTACGACATCACGGTGAGTGAGGAGACCTACGCCAAGGTCTTTCGTGCCTCCGATGTCGACTGACGCGCGCCCCTAGGGGCGCGATCGTCGCGACGGGGCGAGACACCGCTGTCCTCGAGGAAGGCGCGCGGCGCAGCGACCCTCTGGAGCGAGTGCACGAGTCGCGGCCGACCGTCGTGGTCGTGGTCGCTTGCCCTATGGTGAGGAGGGGTCTGACGGGAGGGTGAGGGTGGACAAGGGCGAATTGGCGACCGACGGCTTCGCCCAGGGTGACGCGTACAACGCCGCGCGACCGGGTTACCCCGACGACGTGATCGACCACTTCGTGCGGGCGTTCGACCTGGACGCCCGGAGCCACGTCGTCGATCTCGGTGCCGGGACGGGAATCTTCACCCGTCAGTTGCTCGGGCACGTCGGTCGCATCAGCGCGGTCGACCCTTCGACTTCGATGCGCACTACCTTCGCCCTCCAAACGCCGGGCGTGACGATTCTCGAGGGCAGTGATGCGGCCATCCCGCTCGCTGATCGCGAGGTCACGGCGGTGTTCGCGGCGCAGGCGTTCCACTGGTTCGATCCATCGGTGGCCCTCCCCGAGATCCACCGGGTGCTGACACCGGGTGGAGGACTCGGCCTCGTCTGGAATGAACGTGACACCGAGGTGGCGTGGATTCGCGAATTGAACCACGCCATGCTCTGGGACGTGCACCAGCCCTACGACGCCGGTATCGATGTCGCCGCCATCGTCGCCGCCGGACCGTTCCGCGACGTCGCGAAGTCCACGTTTCGCTACCGGCAGTTGCTCACCCACAGTCAGGTGCTGCAGCGAACGCTCACGACGAGTTACATCACCTTGATGGCGGAGCCCCAGCGCCGCGCGCTGAGCGCCGACGTCATGGCCGTGCTGGCGCCTCTACCCGACCCCGTCGAACTGCCCTACGTCACCAATGCGTTCGTGGCGTTCGCCGTCGACCTGACCTAGGCCTTCCGGGCCCCGGGTGGGGTCGCGCGGTCCGCGCCAGTCGCAGGAGGAGTCGTCGAGCGCGGTGATTGTCGGTCGCCTCCCGACGATTCCCTAGGGTGGGGCGGTGAATCTCTTCGTGCAGTCGTTGTCACACTCGTGGCAGCCCTTCGTTTTGATTACGGGATTGCTCTTCATTGGTCACGCCGCCGCGCGCGAGGGCCTGTTCGAGTCCGTCGGCCAACTGGTCGCGCGCACGCCCGGCAGTGATGGGCGCCTCTTGACGGTCACCCTGGTGGCGGTGGCCAGCGTGACCGCGGTGTTGAACCTCGACACGTCGGTGGTGTTCATGACCCCGGTGGCCCTTCACGCGGCGCGCGCGCGAGGCAGCGACGAGGTGGCGTTCGCCTTCGGAGCCATCCTCATGTCCAACGCCGCGTCGCTACTGCTGGTGGGCTCGAACCTCACGAACATGTTGATCTTCGCGAACCACCCCGTGCGCGGGACGACGTATCTCTCGCACACGGCGCTGGCGTGGGTCGCGTCGGTGGTCGTGACGATCGGCCTGGTGGCCCTGTGGCGGCGGCGCGAACTGGTGCGCCGTGGCCACGGTTCGAGCGAGTCCGTGCAGTGGCACGTGGGACCCGCGACCGTGGCGGCCGCAGTCGCGGTGGTGTTGATGCTGATGACCAGTCAACCGGCGTTGGCGATATTCGCCCTCGGGGCGGCCCTCGAAGCCGTCGACCTCGCAGTGCGCCACCGCGTCAGCGCTCGAGAGATCCTGCGGGTCGCCAGTCCCCTCGTGGTCGGACCGCTCTTCGTGGTCGCCGTCGGGGTCGGCTGGTTGGGTCGCGCCTGGCACACCGTCGGTCACCTGGTTACCCACACGAATTCCGTGACGACGGCGGCCATCGCGGGTGCCCTGTCGCTCGTCATCAACAATCTGCCCGCGGCCTCGCTCTTCTCGAGTGAACACATCGCGCACCCCTACGCCTTGTTACTAGGTCTTGACCTGGGCCCTAACGCGTTCGTCACGGGTGCGATGTCGACGCTCCTCTGGTTCCGGATCGTGCGTGGTGAGGGGTTGGATCCCACCGTCGGTCAGTTCGTGCGCATTGGTGTACCGGTGGCGTTGGTGACCCTGGGTGTGGCCTCATTCCTCGTGTAGCGCGACGCCTCGGGCACGATGGCGGATCCACCGTCACGATCGTGCGGACGACGGTGGGGTGGCCCCTGGTCAGCCCACCGCACCGGGGTCGTCGTGGGCCGGTGGAGAATTCCTCGTCGACCGGTTGATCGCCCAAATCGGCGACCGGGTCCGTTCCGCGATGGCGGTCGTGCGGGTCAGGGGGTAGCACGCGAACCCGATGATTACCGCGAGGAGGTGGCCGCTGTCAGTGAAGGTGCGGCCCACCGCCACGGCCGCCACGGCCGCGATGGTCAAGAGTCCCGCCCACCACCACCGCCACTTGCGGGGTATGCGAAAGGTGAAGAGGGCCGCCACGGCGGCGAATCCGTAACTCACGCCCACGTCGATGGCGTTCTCGAGGTGATGCGACGCGTAGCCGTGCTGGATGGCGAACCACAATCCCCACGCGACTCCCAGCGTGGCGAAGACGTGACCTGAGACGAACACGATCGCCCACCGCCGCGTTCCCAGCCAGCGCTCCGCCGGGGCCAAGACGAGGGCGAAGAGGATTGCCCATACCAAGAACTCGTAGTTTGGCGCCCAGAACGCACTGAGGGCGAGGGCCCGCAGTGGACTGTTGAACAGTTGGTGCAGGTTGGTGCTGTGCTCCTCGAGCAGGAGGGCCACTACACGGTGGCTGGAGCTCACCATGACCATGGTGGTCACCGACAGGATCATGAGGTAGACGAACGTGGCGGGGGAAGCCTTGATGTAGTCGACGACGGTGGGTCGCAGGCGCTTCCAGGTGGCGGCGATGCGCAACGCGATAGGTAGTCGGTGGCGTCGGGCGGCCTCGAAGATCACGATCACTATGAACACCGCGACGAGTGGCACCGATCCCTACCGTCCTCATTACCGTTCGCTGGTTCTCACGATAGGTCAGCGCGAGGGTGGGCGACGTCAGGCGGCGAACGGCGACGTGGCCAAGCCCGTGGCCCCGGGTCGTGTGACCCCGTGACGGTTCCGCTTGCGCCCCTCGGACGAGACCCGCTGATGAACGGCACGCACTGCACCCTTGGCTCACGAGGTGGCACCGTCCGCGACTTTCCGCGTCGGCGCCTGACCTCGTCGCGGGGGCGGGTTACCGCGCTCCATCGCGTCGCGCGCAGACGGGGGTGCACGACGTCGCCGCATTCGTGGCGCGACGGGCGACGGGCGACGCCCGCGCGTTGAGTGTCGAGGCCATCGCGGCGCCACCGATCGTGCGGTGACTCCCGGACTTTGTAGCGTGGGGGTGTGAAAATACGACGCGCCGTGGGCGCCGACCTCGACGTGCTCGACCAGTTCATCCGCGATCTCGCGCACTACGAGCGATCCCTCGATCTCGTGCAGGCGACGCGCGAACAACTCCGCGAGAGCTTCTTTGGACCCTCGCCGCAGGTCTATTGCGACCTGGTCGAAACGGACGACGGGGATGCTGTGGGCTTCGCCGTCTGGTTCCTCAACTACTCCACGTGGACGGGTACCCACGGCATCTATCTGGAGGATCTCTTCGTGCGACCCGAATCTCGCGGCCGCGGCTACGGAAAGGCGTTGTTGGTGCACCTCGCGCAAGAGTGCGTCCGTCAAGGGTACGCCCGCTTGCAGTGGTCGGTGCTGGACTGGAACACGCCCTCCATCGATTTCTACCGATCCCTCGGCGCCGAAGCCCAAGACGAATGGACGGTGCACCGACTCTCGGCGTCGGCGTTGCGCGACGTGGCCGAGACGTCGTCGCAGGGTGGTTTGTCACTCTCTTGACGGAGTTTCTCGTCGGCGTTGGTCGCTCGGCGCGATTATTAGTCAACGATTAGTCGCCCCCTGACGTGGCTTTAAGTCGTGCACGCAGGCTGGTGGGGTCACGAGAACGACTCGCGACGAACTGGCCAAGGAGTCTCTATGACGAAAAGAGCTGTTGCACTACGTAACATCATCACCAGCGGCGCGGTCGTGCTCGCCACCGGACTTGGGACGGTCGGGGTCGCCTCCGCGGCGACCAGTCACTCGTCACCGGTGATCACCGTGAAACTGCCGCATAGTGCGAATGACCGCCCGGGCG
>JABBOA010000104.1:0-4590 GCA_019352075.1 Acidobacteriota bacterium
CTTGCCCACGCCCGGCGCCAGGCCCAGGTACACCCTCAGTTGGCCGCGCGACATGCCCTCATCCTCGCGCACGGCGCTGGTCGTGCACCAGTCCCGCCACCAGGTTCACCAGAGCAACGGCGGCCACCCGGTCCTCGCGCGACACCGCTTCGCCGGGCGTCGGGGTCAAGAGGAAGCGTCCGAGCGCCTCGCCGCGCCAGTGACAGTCGATCTGCGTCTGGGGACCGGGGATGCCGATCTCGCGGACCGGCCAGCTCATCCCCACGTGTACGACGCTGCCGTCGCGAAGTATCTGGGCGTGCGGGGGGCCGCTCACGTCCACTTCGAAGTGGCACGACCTTAAGCGCAACAACTCGCACAGTGACTGCGAAGCCGCGTCGAGTACCTCCTCGAGCGTCGTGGAGCCGACCATGGCCGACGCCGCGGTGGCCAACATCGTCACGTGGGCACCTTCGCTCCCCGCTCTTTCGCGGTGGCGTCGCGAGCGCGCGGCCAACTCCGTGACGACGGCCCCGACCACCAGCAGAGAGATCGTGGTCTCGAGGTCGGGTCGGTGACTGATGGTGAAACGTTCGTAGGGGGGCGTCAAGAAGAAATCGAACCAGAGGGCCGCCAAGGCGGTAGTCACGTAGCCGCCGAGCCGTCGCCCCCAGATCGCCAGACCCTCGATGAGGGCGACGAGGACCAGGGCCGCCCCCACGTTGGTGAAGGACGCGCGAAAAGGCACGAAACTGGCCGCCACCCCGGGAGGCGCTAGGAGCGCGGCGACCAGCGACCAATGAGCGCGATGCTCACGGACGCTTCGAGCAATGTTGATCGTCACGTCAGCTTCGCCAGGGCCTCATTGAGTTGCAGGACGTCGATGTAGCTCGCGCCCAGGAACCCGAACTGGGCCCCGTGGGTCTGGCTGTTGATCAACTTGGTGAGGGTCGCCGCGGACAGACCAGTGGCCTTGGCGACCATGGGGATCTGCACCAAGGCGTCCTGGGGCGAGATGTCCGGGTCGTATCCGCTACCCGACGTCGTCACCAGGTCGGGCGTGGGGTTCACACCCATGGAGTGCCAGTACGCCACCAGTTTCTTGGTGTTGGCGAGCAGGACCTTGGAATGGGGACCGAGGTTGGTGGCGCCCGACTGACCGTGGAACCCGTTGGCCACCAGCGGATTGTCCCCGCCCGCGGTGTTCGTCGCGGCATTGGCGGCGTAGGGTCCGAAATCGTCGGGTCGACCGTGGAAGAACTTGGGACTGGTCCAGTTCTGGCCGATCAGCGTCGAACCATTCGCGGTGATCGAGCCGTTGGCCTGGAACTTGAACAACAACTGGGCGACGCCGGTGCCGGCGAAGGCGTAGGCGAAGCCGAAGATCACGAGGCAGATCAGCGCCATGGTGAAGGAACGGCGAAGGTGGACGAGCATGTTGTCTCTCTCTAGTAGGCGTGCAACGCGACGAGCACGAGGTCGATGAGTTTGATGAAGATGAAGGGCACGAGGACGCCGCCCACGCCGTAGATCAGCACGTTGCGCCGCAGGATCGCCGAGGAATTGGCGGCGCGGAACTTCACGCCGCGTAGCGCCAAGGGGATCAGCGCGATGATGACCAGCGCGTTGAAGATCACCGCCGACAGCACGGCGCTCTGGGGACTGTGTAGGTGCATGATGTTGAGGGCACCCAACTGGTGGTACTTGATCGCGAAGAGCGCCGGGATGATGGCGAAGTACTTGGCAATGTCGTTGGCGATGGAGAAAGTGGTCAGCGAACCTCGTGTGATGAGTAGCTGCTTGCCGATCTCGACGATGGCGATCAACTTGGTCGGGTTCGAGTCGAGGTCCACCATGTTGCCGGCCTCCTTGGCCGCCGTGGTGCCCGTGTTCATGGCCACTCCCACGTCGGCTTGCGCGAGCGCGGGTGCGTCGTTCGTGCCGTCACCGGTCATCGCGACCAACCGGCCGCCCTCTTGCTCTTGCTTGATGAGCGCCATCTTGGCCTCGGGGGTGGCCTCGGCGAGGAAGTCGTCGACGCCCGCCTCTTGGGCGATGGCCGCCGCCGTCAGTGGGTTGTCACCCGTGATCATCACCGTGCGGATCCCCATGCGGCGCATCTCTTCGAACTTGACCTTGATGCCTTCCTTGACGACGTCCTTGAGTTCGATGACACCCAGGATCGTCGTGCCGTCGGCGACGGCGAGGGGCGTCGAACCCGCTCGCGACACCCGCTCGACGATGGCGTCGAGGTCGGCGGGAATCATTCCGCCCTGCTCGCTCACCCAGCGCTTGACGGACTCGGCGGCGCCCTTTCGAATCTGGCGCTCTCCCATGTCCAGACCCGACATGCGCGTGGTGGCGGTGAAGGGGACGAAGACGTGGCTCGGGTCGAGCTGACGCTCGCGGATCCCGAAGTTCTCCTTGGCCAGCACCACGACCGAACGGCCCTCGGGCGTCTCGTCGGCCAGCGACGCCAATTGGGCGACATCGGCGACCTCTTGCTCACTGTGACCCTCGACGGGCAAGAAGTTCGCCGCCATCCGATTGCCCAGTGTGATGGTGCCGGTCTTGTCGAGCAGTAGCACCTGCACGTCGCCCGCGGCCTCGACCGCGCGACCACTCATGGCGAGGACGTTGCGCTGGACCAGTCGATCCATGCCCGCGATGCCGATGGCGGACAGGAGGGCGCCGATGGTCGTCGGGATGAGACAGACCAGCAGGGCCACCAACACCACCACCGAGACGGTGGCTCCGGAGAAAGCGGCGAAGGGTTGCAGGGTCACGACGACCGGGATGAAGACAATCGTCAGTACCGCGAGCAGGATGGTGAGGGCGATCTCGTTCGGCGTCTTTTGACGATTCGCCCCTTCCACCAAGTTGATCATCCGATCGATGAAGGTGTGACCGCGTTCGGCGGTGATGCGCACCACGATCCGGTCCGAGAGCACCTTGGTGCCCCCGGTGACCGCGGAGCGGTCGCCGCCGGATTCGCGGATGACCGGCGCCGATTCCCCGGTGATCGCCGATTCGTCCACCGATGCGATGCCCTCGATGATCTCACCGTCACTAGGGATCACGTCGCCCGCCTCACAGATGACGGTGTCGCCCTTGGTCAGATTCGCCGCGGGTACGAGCTCCTCGCGGCCCTCCGCCGTGAGACGACGGGCCTCGGTCTCCGAGCGCATCTTGCGCAGGGTGTCCGCCTGGGCCTTGCCGCGGCCTTCGGCCATGGCCTCAGCGAAGTTGGCGAACATCACCGTCAACACGAGCCAGACGGTGATCGACCAGGTGAATACGCCCGGGTGGGCGATGGCCTCGAGCAGGGTGATGATTGATCCGACCAGGACGACGAACATCACCGGGTTCCTCACCTGCACGCGGGGATCGAGCTTCTTGAACGAGTCGAGGAAGGCTTGGGACAGGATCTCACGATCGAAGAGGCCGCGCGCCTGGGCCACGCCGTGGGGCGACGCTTCGGTGGTGGGAGGGGTGAGGACGTGAGACATTAGAAGAACCTTCCATGACTGAGCTGCTCGACGATGGGTCCGAGCGAAATCGCCGGGAAGAACGTGAGGCCGCCGATGATCAAGATGACCCCGATGGTGAGTCCGACGAACATGCCGTTGTCGGTGCGGAACGTACCCAGCGATTCGGGCACCACGTTCTTGGCCGCCAGCGCGCCTCCGAGGGCGAGTACCGGCACCATGATGGCGAACCGGCCGAGCAACATGTCGATGGCGCCGACGATGTTGTAAAAGGGCGTGTTACCCGTCAATCCGCCGAAGGCCGAGCCGTTGTTGTTGCCCTGGGAGGTGAGGCCGTAGAGGATCTCGCTGAACCCGTGAGGACCGGCGTTGAGTGGCCCCGCCCTGCCTGCGGCCACCGAGACCGCGATGGCGGTGACGACCAGGACGACGACGGGCATCACCAGGGCCGCCAGCCCCGCGAGTTTCACCTCGCGGGCTTGGATCTTCTTGCCCAGGTACTCCGGCGTCCGTCCAATCATCAGTCCACCGATGAAGACGGCGATGATGGCGTAGATGAGCAGGGTGTACAGACCCGAACCGGTGCCGCCCGGCGTCACCTCGCCGAGCATCATGCCCGTCATCAGTCCCATGCCGCCGACGGGCGTGAAGGAGTCGTAGGCGGCGTCGGCCGATCCCGTCGAGGTCATCGTCGAGGCGACGCCGAACAGCGCGCTCGAGGTGTCGCCGAAGCGCACCTCCTTGCCCTCGGTGTTGCCGACCGTCGAGTGCACGCCCGCCGCAGCGACCGCCGGGTTGTTCTGGTGCTCGGCGAAGCTGGTGAAGCCCACCCACACGCCGAAGAGCAGCGCCATCACCGACAACAGCGCCACGCCGTGACGGATGCTCCCCACCATCTTGCCGAAGGTGTGGGTCAGCGCGACGGGGATGGCGAGCAGCAGGTACATCGAGAGGAAATTGGTGAGACCCGTCGGGTTCTCAAAGGTCGTCGCGGAGTTGGCGTTGAGGAAGCCTCCCCCGTTGGTGCCCAGTTGCTTGATGGCCTCCATGAAGCCGATCGGCCCGCGCGCGATCGTCTGGGTCACCTGGTTCAAGACGTCGTGGATGGTCGCGGTACCCGCCA
>JABBOA010000104.1:5470-7409 GCA_019352075.1 Acidobacteriota bacterium
CGAGAGAGGCGTGACAGATGAGTGGTGGTCGCCGATGACTGCTCGAGGAGTCGCGTCGCAGGGGGCGCGTTCACGTCTCCTGCGGTGGCTGGGGTGGGGCAACGACCGCCTGCGTCGACGCGCCGTGGGGTTGGCCGTGGGCGCCGCCGGTGCCGTCGCCATCGCGGCGATCATGTTGCCTTTGCGCGCTCACGTCAACGTCTCGACCGTCACGCTGATCTTCATCATCCCGGCGATCGCCGCCGAGGTCGCCGGCGGCGTCCTGGCCGGCTTCGCCACGGTCGCGGTGAGTGCACTCATCCTCGACTTCTTCTTCATCCCGCCCTACGGCACCTTGTCCATCGGCTCCGCCCAGAACTGGGTGGGCCTCGGGGTCTACTTGGTGGTCGTGGGTCTCGTCGCCGTCGTCGTGGGACGACTCCGGTCCGCGCACGGCGAAGCCGAACGCAACGCGCTCAACATGCGACGCGTCTACGAACTCAGCGAACTCCTCGTTCAAGACCGGTCCGAGGAGGACCTGCTGATCTCGATCGTCGGCGCGGTCCAGAAGGGCTTCGACATCGAGGCGGTGTCGCTCTTCGTGCTCGATGAGGGCCACCTGCGCGTCGCGGCGTCGGTGGGCTCCCCGCTGACCTCGGACGAGGTCGGTCAGCTCGACCCGCGACCGGGTCGGCCGGTGAGCATGTCGACGGCGCTCGGCACGTCGAGCGAGCTGCGCACCGTCTCCCTGGCGGCGGCGGGGCGGCCGATCGGCGTCCTGGTCCTCAAGGGCGCCCACTTCTCCGACGACGACCGCGAGCTGCTCGTCACCTTCGCCAACGACGCCGCCATCGCCATGGAACGCACCCAATTGCGAGAACTGGCACTGCGTACCGCTCTCCTCGAAGAGGTCGATCGGCTCCGCCGCGCGCTGATGGGCGCCGTCTCGCACGACCTGCGCACCCCCCTCGCCACCATCAAGGTGGCGTCGTCCACCCTGGTCAAGAAGGGTCGCCAGCTCGCGGCCGCCGACGCCCACGAACTGCACGAACTCATCGAGATCGAGTCTGACCGGCTCACCCGCCTGGTCACCAACCTCCTTGATATGACCCGCATCGAGGCGGGCGTGTTCACCGTGCACCGATCACCGTGTGACGTCCGTGCCGTCATCGATGAGGCGATCACCATCGTGGGACCTGGACTGCGCGCTCGCCAACTGGTCATCGACGCCCCCGCGTCGCTGCCCGCCGCCGACGTGGACCAACTACTGGTCATCCAGGTCCTCGTCAATCTCCTCGACAATGCGCTGCGTCACTCCCCCGACGACGGGCGAATCACCATCTCGGCGAGCCGTCGCGACGCTGCGGTCGTGATCAGCGTGGATGACCAGGGTCCTGGTGTCGCGCCCGAGGATCGCCAGAACGTCTTCGATCGCTTCGTCAAGTTCGACACCGGGGGTCGAGCGGGTCTCGGACTGACCATCGCCAAGACCTTCATCGAGGCGCACCACGAACACATATGGTGCGAGGAAGCACCGGGCGGCGGCGCGCGCTTCGCGTTCTCGCTCCCCGCGAACGACGACGACCGGAAGGTGGCGTGAGATGGCCAAGGTACTCGTGATCGACGACGACCGATCCTTACTGCGCGCCCTGCGCCTGGGTCTGCAATCCGAAGGTCACGAAGTCATCACCGCCATGAATGCG
Organism: Acidobacteriota bacterium; assembly: GCA_019352075.1. GTDB lineage: Bacteria > Actinomycetota > Acidimicrobiia > Acidimicrobiales > RAAP-2 > RAAP-2. Next base: position 7,153 of record JABBOA010000104.1, read on the forward strand.
CAGAGCGGACTCAGCCAAACCGCGATCACTCGACCCGACGTGGTGGTGCTCGACATCGGACTGCCCGACATGGACGGGCTCGAAGTCTGCAAGCGGATCCGCGAGTGGAGCGAGGTTCCCATCATCATCCTCTCCGCCACCGGGACCGAGAACCGCAAAGTCGCCGCCCTCGACGGCGGGGCCAACGACTACGTCACGAAGCCGTTCTCGATGGCCGAGTTGGAAGCACGGATCCGGGTCGTCGTGCGTCACCGCCC
>JABBOA010000005.1 GCA_019352075.1 Acidobacteriota bacterium
CGGCGTCCATTTAAGAATCCGCTGAGCCTTCTCACTGGAGATGCCCGACGCATCTGGACGCGACGTGGCTCGCAGTTCGATCTGATCCCCGTAGTACTGACGCAGGATCTCGGCGAAGTTCCTACCCCCAACGTTGTCCGGCGACGCGATGTAGAAGACCTCGTGCCCGGGGAGGTCGGACTCGGTAGCCAGCACGATGGCGTCCGCGAGGTCGTAGACGTCGATATAGCTCCACAGGTTGGCGCTGAGTTCTGCGGCATCGCGAACCTGAGGACCGAGATTGCGCTCGTAGTTGTCTTCGTTCTGGACCCAACTGGGGCGCAGTGAGATGCACCGGATGTCCGAGCGCTCGACGGCGGCGGCCATCAACTGTTCACCAAAGTGCTTGGACAACGCGTACGGGTCCTGGGGGTGCACCGGGTGATCTTCGTCGACCGGCGCGTAGTCGGGGAGGAACGCACGTTCGGGGAAGAAGAAACCTGGCACGGTCTCACTCGAGATATTCACGAAGCGCGCCACCGCGAACCGGACGGCCGCCTCGAGGACGTTGAAGGTCGCCATCAGATTCGTGCGAAACACCACCTGGGGCGGGTTGCCGCTCGGCTCAGGGATCGCGGCGGCGTGGACCACGGCGTCGGCGCCACGGATGACGGCGAAGGCTTCACCGGCGTCGGTGAGGTCGGCCATTTGATACTGCGCCGCCCCCTCAGGCTCGCGTTCGAAGACTGGCCGAGTCAGATCGGTCGCGAGCACCTCGTGACCCGCGGCCAGCAGGGCCTGGACGGCGGCGCGACCGACCTTGCCGTGGGCACCCGTAACGACCACCTTCATGATTACTCCTTCGCCTCTCCCGGCACCGTCACTGAACGGACCGTGGACATCGATCAGCAAGATTCGCGGACTACACCAATGGTCTAGCGCGCCGCCGTCGTCGTCTGCCTCCCAGCACCCTTAGGGGCTCCACACCCCGAGAACATCCCCTTGGCGCAGGGGGGTCCGCTCGGGTCGCCGTCGTGTGCCACACTCTCCTGGCCACGACTTGTGAATATCGCTTGTCTCGAACCACGGCGCGAAAGGAGTCCCGATGACGTCGTCGAACAACCCTACCCGCGACGAACTCCTGGCGAGCGCCGATGAGCATCTCCTCGCGGTCCTCCAGCGGATGGCTGGTCCCGGCGCGGTCCCCCACGCCGATCAGGTCGAAGCCGTTCGCGCGCTGGTGGCCGACCGGGCCCGGGTACTCGTCGTGCAAGCGACCGGGTGGGGGAAATCAGCCGTGTACTGGGCCGCGACGGCGGCACTGCGTTCGCTCGGCGCTGGCCCCACCCTGGTCGTCTCACCCCTCTTGGCCCTGATGCGCAATCAGGTGAGTGCCGCGGTCGCGGGTGGCCTGTCGGCCACGACGATCAATTCCACGAACCTCGATGAATGGGAACTCGTCATGTCCGACGTGGAGAACGGCCGCGTCGACGTGTTGCTCGTTTCCCCCGAACGCCTGGCGAACCCCACCTTCGCGCGGCGAATGGCACCGGTCACCATCGCGGCGGGGTTGATAGTGATCGACGAAGCTCACTGCATCTCCGACTGGGGCTTCGACTTCCGACCGGACTACCAACGACTCAGCAAGGTGCTGACCGCGTCACCCACCGTGGCGGTCCTCGCGACCACCGCCACGGCGAATCGTCGCGTCACCGAGGACGTCGCACGACAGCTCGGTGAGCACACGCTGGTCCTGCGGGGCGGCCTCGCTCGCACCTCGTTGCGCCTGTCGGTCGTCCCCGGACTCGGTGCACTCGAGCGCTACGCCTGGGTCGACGAGGCCCTGGGTCAGATACCCGGTTCGGGAATCGTGTACGTGCCGACGGTGTCCGAGACCGTGCGGCTGGCTGACTACCTGTCCTCTCGAGGCCATAGCGTCGCGGCCTACTCGGGTCAACTGGACAGCGCGTCACGCGAGCTCGTCGAGGACCGTCTCCGTGACAATCAACTCAAGGCCGTCGTGGCCACGTCCGCGCTGGGAATGGGCTACGACAAGCCCGACCTCGGCTTCTGCATTCACGTCGGTTCGCCCGACTCCCCCGTGGCCTACTACCAACAGGTCGGGCGCGCGGGACGCGCCATCGCCCACGCCGAGGCGGTCCTGCTCCCGGCGGAGACCGACGAACGACTCTGGGAGTATTTCGCCACCGCGTCGGTTCCCGATCCCTCGAACATCGACCGGGTGACCTCCGCCCTCGAAGCGACGGACGAACCCCTCAGCGTCGCGCGCCTGGTCGACGTCACGGGCATTCGCAAGGGTCGACTCGAGGCGCTCCTCAAGATCATGGCCGTCGACGACGCCGTCGAACGCCGGAGCGAGGGATGGCGCTCCACCGGGCACCGCTATCGCTTCGACCCCGTGAAGTGGGACGCGATCGTGGAGGCGCGACGGGTCGAAGCCGACCTGATGCGCCGTTACGCCGCCGGGGCGGGCTGCCTCATGGAGTTCCTCCAACAGGCGCTCGATGACCCGGACCCGGGGCCGTGCACAAGATGCTCCGTGTGCACGGGTGTCGTGCCGGAGCCGGGACTGCGGATCGACCCGTCGAACGTCGAGGCCGCCCGTATCTATATGCGCGGCGTCGACAACGTCATCGAGCCACGCAAGCTCTGGCCCAACGGTCTGAGCAACGGTCTGAGAGGCAGGATCACTGGCGCGTCCCCGGGTCGCGCGCTCACCTACGCCGATACCCCGGGCTGGAGTCAGGTTCCTCGTCTCCTCGACGGCCGCGACGAGCCGTTGCCCGAGGAGGTGTTCCGCGGCGTCGTCGCGGTCTTGGGCCGTTGGAGAGACTCCTGGGGACATCGACCGGTGGGCATCATCGTGATCCCTTCGGCGCGCCACCGGGCCATGGTCGGCGACCTCGCACGGCGACTCTCCTCGGTGGGGAAACTGCCACTCATCGACGCGTTCGAAAGGGTTGGCGCAGAACCGGAGCAGGGACTTTCCTCGGCGCAGCGCGTCGAACGACTGACCCAGAGCATCCATCTGAGAGCGAACGTGAGTGTTCCGCTTGGTCCGCTCCTGCTCATCGACGCGACGTATCGAACGGGGTGGACGATGACGGTGGCATCTTCACTCGTGAGAGGAGCGGGCGCGACGGCGGTGCTTCCCCTAGTCCTCCACCAATTACCGTGATCCCGGCGTCGACGACGAACGGTTCCCCCTTCGACGCGGTTCGACGAGCGACCAGCACCACGCGTGACGCGAGGTGAGCCCCTCGGCGCCACCGGTCGTGGTCGTCCGCCCGCGCGGTCTTGAGTTCGCCGGCCCGCGCGTCGGGGGCACAGGCGATCACCGCGTCGCGACGGGTACCGTCCTCACCCCGACACCCGGGTGAATTTTCACCCGCCGTGACGGCGGACCGGTTGACGTCGGACGTGCTCGACGCATTGAGCGATGATCGCGAGAACCCATGGCGTGGCACCTCGACACGTCGGCACTCTGGGAGCTCGTCACTGCTCAGGTGGAGTCCGCCGCCCTGGGCGAATGGTTCATTCTCACATGATGCGCCGTCCGCCGAAAAGGTGGCGGCCTTTCGGGCGGCCCTAGGCCTCCGTCGTCCCACGGGGCCCACTCGACCGCGCCGCCGATCGATAGTCCCAGTGCAACGCCCTCGCGCGATGCGCGCGGACCACGAAGGCCGGCGCAACGAACAGTGGTCGACTCGACAGAGGGCCGGCGCGTCACCCCCCGCACCCGTCGATCGATGGTCGGAGCCCCTCGCGACTATTCGTGACCTTCGAGCGGCTCGTGGTCAGATCGCGGATCGACGTCGGTGGGCACGCGGTCTATCGACTCCTTGCGCGGTCCCTCGGATTCACCGAACTTCGGCCGGCGCATCCACACGTACGCACCGGCGTAGATGGCACACAACACGAACATGATGACGATGGGAAAGATGATGGCCACTGGACGCCTCCTTTCTCCATTGCCCTTCTGCGGCGCGATGGCCGCGCCACGCCGCCAGAGTCTCGCGAGGGACAACCACTCGGTGGCGGGACACTGGATCCCGAAATACTGGAGATGGTCCTCACGACCGAAGTCCATCGTCACGACAGATTGGCGCTCACCAACAGATTACGCTCAGCACCTGATGCCTCGTGCGGGGTCCTTGTCGAGATGCCCCGCGAGCGCGTCGGGCTCGAGTGAGGCGCGAGGCGCTTGCCTGGTCGCACCACGCGAGACGGGATGATGGCGATGTCGCGACGGGGAGGAAGGTTCACGGGCCCACGCGGTGAGCGAACCACGAAAGTTCGATCCACCACCGAAGCTCCGACGGACGATGGATCGGAGCCGTCCGGCGGGGCGTCGGACCCGACGGCCGACCTCTTCGCAAGTACGTCTCGGCCGCTAGTCGTTCCATGGTCGCCACCAAGCTCAAGGCGCTCCAAGATCAATCTGACGATGGGTTACTTCTCACCGATGGTCACATCACGTTGAGCGTCCTCTTCGAGCGCTGTAGCGAGGACGTCCTGCGACACCACGTCGAGGCCAGCACGCTCCGTAACTAGGTGAACATCGCGCGAATCCACATCCCGCCCACGCTGGGACACACGAAACTCATCGACCTCAGCGTGAACGACGTCGACCATCCTCCCTCGCTCAAGCGCGATGCGCGACTCGCTGCCTCGACGGTGCGACGGATTCGCATCGTCTTGGCCCGGTGTCTCGACCAGGCGATCCGCCGGGGTCCGGCCGCACGATGGACCCCCTCGCGGCGTCAAGGTCTACCCGCTCGGGGTCCACTTAGAAAACGATCAAAAGTTGGCCCGGTCGCTTCGGTGATATGTTGCATCCAGGACGTCTAGATCTCGCATCCTTCTCGCCTGGCAGTGAGCCGGTGAATGAGCAGGAGGTTGCCGTGAAGCCCGTTGGCCCCGAGAAATCCCTCGATCGCGCCGATACGCCCGGGAGCGTCGTCGCCATCACGCCAACACCCGTCACCGGCGACGTCGAACGAGGACCCGCCGTTACGCCGGAGGTGGACCGGGGGGTGGGGCCGTCAGCGGCGACCGACTCGAGTGCTGGCTCGACCGTCCGCCGCGAGGAGTCTGGCGACACCGGCGGTCTACTGCATCGCCAAACCCGTTGCGGTGCTTCATTCTTCGCGCGCGCGAGCAGATAGCCATGGGCACCCGACTCGCGATCCCCCAGCCACTTCGCAACGCCGTCGGCGACGACTCGGATGATACGGGCGCACTCATCCTCTTCACCTCGCCCGCATTGATCGGACGAAAGATCGACCTCACTCCGTCCGACGCCCGCGGGCCTGCGGTCCGGAGCACCGTGTGCCAACGCGATCTCCCTCAGGGGGTATCGGTCGCCGCCGCCTACCCCCACCTTCGTCCCGGGATGTACGCCATCGAAGGTTCCGACCAGCGAGTCCGCATCTCCGGCGGGTGCGTCATCACGCTCGACTACCTCGACGAGTGCTGTCGGATCTACTACCACCCCTCCAGCACGTCGGTCCTGACCGATGGTCGCGACGACGAATTCGAGTGGGCGACGATCGCTCATCGCAACTCCCGCGACGTCGATGGGACCTCAACACCGGTTTCATCCACGCACGACGAGCACTAGTGACTCCCGCAATGGGCGAAGACGTACGACCTAATGAAACCTCGATTCTGGGGGCCCTTCCGAGGTGTGATGGTTGCGCTGCGCCGCTCAAGGAATTCATTGCCCCAAGGGTCGGCGAATCACCGATAGGCATGACTGTCGGGCGCCATCACCTCACTGCTCCTGATCGAAGGGTCCTTTGAGCGCCTCACCCGATTCTTCAAGGTGTTGACGAGAACCCTCGTCGTCTACATCGTCGTGATGGTCAGCGTCACACGGGACTAGCTGAGGTTCCTGCAGTGCGCAGGGGGACCGCACGTCCACTGAGACAATTCCTGCATCTCGGTCATGGGGGCCTTGCTCGGCCCGACGATCTCGCCCCACGTCTTCCTCTGGCAGTACGCCAATCGCCGTGAGCTGATGCGTGATGAACCAGTGGGCGGACCCCGCGTCGCGCCACTGAAGGAGAAGAGTGACCAACAAGCCCGCTTCAAGCGACGCACCCGCCGCGTCGACGTCTTGTCCGACATGGTGTTCTCGAACATCGTCATGTTCACGATCATCGCGACGACGGGACCGACGCTGCACGCCCACGGAATCACGAATCTCCCAAGTGCCGCCCCAGCGTCCAGCTCGCTCAAGGCGATCGCGACCGTGCCCTCCACGGCGCGTTCGACCAGTCATCGGGCGAAGCGCGAGGACCTGCTCGTCGTCGCGACACGGGGTGGGCGATTGGGGTGCGCCACCGACCTTTAGGGTCGGAGGGACGGCACCCGACGTGATGCCCTTAAGGAGCAAGTCATGGACATCATCCGTAATCCCGACGGGAGCCTCGTGGTACCCATCATCGAGCCGCGCCATCACGACGGTGACGATGTCGCCGGCGCGCCCTCCGACGAGGCGGGAGCGGATGGCGCCCCGACGACCCGGTTGTTGCACCCGGGCGAAGGAGGCTACAGTGACGCCCTCTCCCTGTGGGACCTGCAGCAGAATCCCGACCATACGACCATCTCGACCGAGAGTGGACGTGAGGAGGCGATGTCCGTCGTGCACACCTTGGCCGAGTCGTCGCCCCACGACGTGGCCACCGCCCTCAGTGACGTGCACGACGCTGCGGCGAGTGGCGAGGCGCTGCGACACGTGTTGATTGGGGGCACCCACTCGGTCGAGGCCTTCTCCGACGAAGTGGCCGAAGCCGAAGGGGGCGAACCCCTCGCCGCCCATCAGATGACGAAGATCATCGGAGAAGTGCTCGCGGAACTGGATAAATAGGCCTCGTCGTTGACCCCTCGACATCCGTCGCCGGAGCGACGGTCGCGGACAACGTCACTCGTGAGTGGCGACGCTGGGCGAGCACGGTCGTTCGAGGCTGACGAGGTGGTCTCGACGGTGGACGTGGCGGCGCCCAGAGGGGCATCGACGCTCACCCGGTCTCACCCCTCCCCCGCGCCGACCAGCCAGTTCGCTTCGATGAACATCGGCGGACGTGCCAGGCGTTGCCCCCTCACCACGCGGGGCTCGCTGTCGGGGACCCACCCGCGCTCGCGCACTCCCATGACGACCCCCGCCCGGGCGTCGTGGTCGTTCGGATCTGGGGCGACGCGCCCACCTTGTTCGCTGGGGCGGTCGTGATCGTCGGCTTTCGTCATCGCCACTTCGATGGGCGTGGTCGACACCACCGGCTCACCGTGACTTCGGGGCTTCGACGTATCGACGAGACGCCTCATCGGACACGTCCGATGGACCACCACAACAATCCCTGGTGACGACTGGTGGTGCGCTGGGGGGTGTGCGACGACGTCGCGTCCCCGAGCCCAGACGCCTCGTTGGCGTTCGTCGCGTGCTGGCAGCGGTCTCCCGTGCAGCTCCAATGACCGTTCTCGAAGAGACAACGAGACGGAGTAGCGGCGCGGGCGCCCTTTAGGTGCCTCTTCGCCAGGCCGGCGTGACTCGCGGCCCGATACGGCCACTTCACGTTCGAGGAGATACGCTCGATGAATCGATACGGCGTCCACCGCTCGGGCGCCGAGACACTCACCGCGAGGGGTGATTTCGCACCTCGCTGACGTGTTGTGGACGACGGCCTCAAGGAGTCGCGACGCGACTTGCGGATCCAGCCAGTGAGCCCAGGGCCCACGCTGACCGCGATGCTCGGATCACCCGGCGCGATGGCCGTCGCCCAATGACTCTCGTCGTCGAGGACCACGAAGGGCACGGTGGCGTCAGATGACGAGCGTGGTACGTCGTGATCGACGTCGTGGCTCCCCTCACTTCTTGAAAGCATCCTTCACCTTCTCTCCGACTTGCTTGAGGCGACCCTTCATCTGGGTCTCCCGTCCCTCGACTTCGCGTTCGCCGTCACCCGTCACCTTGCCCGCGGCTTCTTCGACCTTGCCCTTGGCTATCTGGGCAACGTTCTTGATCTTGTCCTTCTTGCTCATTCTTCCTCCGCTTCACTACACGGCGAGGGGAAGTCCCTCGCCCATCACCGTCTCGACAAAGTGACTGGAATTCTTCGCATCCGACCTGGCCACTGGCTGCGCCGGCCACTTCGCCGCTCGCCGCGCGCACGTCGCCACGTGCTGGGGTGACCTCAACGCCTCACGAAATAGAAGATGACGATGACGACCACGATGACGATGATGGTTCCAACTCCGATGTACATTTCACCACTGCTTTCTCAAATGATTTCTCGATGGCTCGAGCGTCGACGACCGGCGACGACACGCGAACGAAGGTGACGACCACTCATCGAACCCGTTGACGAGGGCCGAGGCGGTCCTACACCGTTCGCGAGGGAGTGCGGTGCGATGCCCACTAAGGAATCGGGACCGTGGGCGATTCCCCACCGCAGGGATCAAGTCTTCGCTCGACGTCGATACCGGAAGGAACATCTCGCACCTTTCTCTGCGTTCCGTGCTGATGCAAGGGACACAGGAGGCGGGGTCTTGACTTCCTTCTCGCATGGTAATGCCCCCGCGGTTTCGTCAAGCGCTGGAGCGTCGAACGACGCGGCGAACGAGAGCGGGCTCGAGCGACCGGGCCGAACGTGATCGCCCCCGGGGTCCTCGACCAGTCGTCGACCGAGCAGCGCGCAGCGATGGTGCGCGCGTACGCCGTGCGCTCCGCGCCGTCGTACCGCGAGGAGGACCACTCGTCGATGATGCGTCACCGCCACTCGGGGAGTACACCCTCGCCTCGTCGCGTCGGGACCGAGAACCGCGCACGTGAACGTGACCTCGTTCACGTCGTCGCCGACGACACCCCACTGCTGCGGCGGCCCGAATTGCAATGGCGTCGAATCCCCGATATGGTTGCGGCAAGGACGTCAGGACTTCGCTTCCTCTTCACTCGGTGCAGACCGAAAAGAATGAGGTGAGAAGTGCGATTCCCGTGGAACCAACGTGACGTGAACGACGTGGTCGGGACGAGATCTGTCTCGACGGCCCCCGGCCGCAACACTCCAGGGGATTGTGGTCGCGTTCCCCCCCCTCGGGCGTACAGGCGTGATGATCGGTTCTCTCGCGCTCTGAATCCATGCCCGGGCGATGGACGCGTCGACTCACGAGTGGCGCGACCCGAGCTCGTCGCGACGCGACCCCCCAGTCTGGCACACCCTCGCAATTCGCTAACTGCCACCGTGGTCACGGTGAAACGCCGATCGACGGAGGTGCTCAATCCCCCTGGCGCCTCCGTCGACGGCGTACGGACAAGGACCTCGGTGGTCGGGTGTGGGCTGGCGCTGGGTCGCTCGGGCACCTTGGCCGCGGCCGGGTACGCGGCGTCATCGGGTGAGACGTCCGAGCGCTCGCACACCCGTCCCGGGTCTCCGCGACGCGACCTGACGCAGTCGCGATCGTTCGGGGCGACGCGACGATCACCACTCCGCGCGAGTTCACCGGCGCCGCGCGAGTCGCTCGCGGGCCGCGGTCGACGCTGGCGGGTCACGCACTCGCGCGAGGAGGGGGCGCGCTCATGACGAAACTCGAGCCCGGTCTCGCCGAGGGCAGCGCCGCACCCCCTGCGGCACGCCCACTCCCGTTCAACACCGACGCCGCCCTGGCGACGCCGACGAACGTGTCCGACTGGCCCCTCATCCCGTGGGCCAGGGGGCCCCTGAGTACCGCGGTCATCGACGCACTGCAACGCGGACGTAGCGCCTTCGGCCCCCCGCCATCCCTCGAACACGTCGACGTCCTCACCGACGACGATTTCCAACTCGCCCTCTACCTCTGCTACGAGACGTCCTACCGGGAGTTCAACGCAACGGACTGGCGACGCGACGCGGGGCTCCAAGATTTTCGCACCCAGTTGGAGCGGTTCTTCGAGTCGCGCCTGCGAGTCGAGGTGGAACGCTGGGAGCATGGCTCGGGGGCGTCCCCGCTCCGTCGACTCGATGAACTGCTCGACTACTCACGGATGACCCTGCTGGCGAGGTTCGTCAGTGAGTTCGGCACCCTGGAGCACCTGCGTGAGCTATGCGTTCACCAGTCCGTGATTCACGTGCACGAGGACGATTCTCGCCCCCTCGTGATGACCCCGTCCTCGGGCGCGGTGCCGGTCACGAGAGCCCACGATAGATTCAGTCGCCGTGAGAAGGACCGCGACGGTCGTGGCGTCACCGCACAGCTCAGCGACACCATGACGGCCCTCGGACTCGACCCCTCCAGTGGGTCCTACGTCGAAATGGCGCCGGGACCCACGCTCGCACTGTTGAACCTGACGTCGATGTTCGCGGACCAGGAGAAGTTCCGCGCCGCCTACCTGGGCCAGCTCGCGGCGGCGGTGAGTTCATCGGCGGCTTCGCGGGAGCCGATCTCTCGGGCCCTGGGAAAGTTCGGAATCGACGCACTGGGCCGTCGATTCTTCGACAACGTCGCGAGCGTTGACCCTCGCCTCGCGCGCATCGCCCGCGATCGTGGCGAGAGTGGGTACCTCGAAACCGAACTCGACAGCCTCCTGTTCGGGGCGACCGCGATGCGCGTACTCGAGGGGGGATTCGTCACCCACCTTCTCGCGGCGTGGGAGCGCAAGGCGACGTCGCTCGCGCCGTGGGTGATGTCCGACTGACCCTCGGGCACTCCCACGCTCGCCCGGGACAGTCCTGAGGCCGGTCAGGCAGGAACCAGGCAAAGGGACTAGGACCGACCCACCTTCGCCACTCGACGTCGCCCGCAGGCCTCCCGGGGTACCCGCGAGGCCCTCGCCCCGTGCTCTGTCGACGCCCGACAGTCGATCGCTGACGCGCCGGTGGCTGAAGGAATGTTGCGCCGCGGGACAATGGGTGAGGTCCGGGTCGACGTCACGGGGAGCGACGCGGCGGGACCGCCCCGCGCCCGTCAGGAACCTTTGGCCAGCCTCTCGTGGGGCCGATCGAGTTCGCTCATTGGCAGGTTCCCCTCGACGACGCTGGCGGCGACGTCGGTCAGGCGAAGGTTGTGGTTACGCGAATGGGCGCGCAGAATGGTGAAAGCATCCGCCATATCACATTGCAGATATTGGCCGATCATGCCCTTGGCCTGTTCGATGGTGATTCGCGAGTTGAGCGCGAGACTCAGTTGATCATTCAGCAACCTGGCGCCGATCGCAACTTGGTGTTGCAAGATGGCGATGGTCGCGATGTCGGCCAAGCCCTGAACGGCCGCGACGTCTTCGTCCGTCAGCAGTCCCACGTCGGTGCGAAAGAGATTGAGGGCGCCAATCGTGCGGCCGCGAAGTCGCATGGGCAGACAGTGCACCGAACGGAAGCCTTGTTCCATCGCGCGAGGAGTGAAACTCGGCCAGCGATGGTCGTCCTGGGATAACTCGTGATTCACGATCGCCGCGCCCGCGGTGTAACAATCGACGCACGGACCTTCATTCGTCTGGATCTGGTACAACTCCAGGAGCCGCATCGAATCGCTCGAGGAGGCCAGGTACTGCAACTCACCGCTGGTATCCTCCAACATCACGCCGGCGGCGGCCACGTCGATTGTTTCGACGCATCGTTCGCTCAGCAGCGTCAAGATATCGATGACGTCGTAATCGTCGACCAGGTTGTCGGCCATCTCGACCAGTGTGGCTACTAGGAGCGATTCACGTTCCACCATTTTGCTCATTCTCCTCATTCCGACGTCACGCCGGAGCACCCGCCTCGTCGGCTTCATCGTCACGTGAGTCGAACGAGGCCCCCTTTATAGTGAAACTTCACTCCACCGGCTCTGGGAGGAATCATACCGGAGTTCACGCCGGATGACCCGAGTGGCCACTTCGCGGAGTTTTTGACCCTCGACGAAGGCCCGCGTGCGCAACAACCCCAGCGCGGCCGAAATATCGACGGCGCCCTGAACCGAGACCATGCCCGCCGCCTGATGCACCGAGAAGTCCAGAGTTGATTCGTTCCTCAACTCCTCGGACAAGGTGCCGGGGGGGGCGCCGGCCTGCAAGGCGAGGATCGCGCGGCCCACCACCGACGTCAGGAGTAGCGCGGTGACGCACTGATCGTCGCTCAAATCACCCGGTTGATCGCAGTAAAGACAGAGAGCGCCCAGACGGATGCCTCCGAGGCGCATTGGGAACCCGAAGGCGGCCCGCACGCCCAGCGCGTACGCCTGGGGGGCGAAGAATATCCACCTCGACGCTGCCGCCGACGACAGGTCCGATTCGCTCGAGGTCGTTCCGATGGTCAGACTCTCCGAACAGGGGCCTTCGCCCACGGCAACTTCGAGGTCGATCACCGAACGCGCGAATGAGTTGTTGCCACAAAATGACGTCGCCGTCACCGGATCGTTGGCGAGGATGATGCCCGCACCCCTCACGCCCACGATCTCACTCGCCACCGCACACAACGAGCCGCGCTCGCCGTCGTCCGATTCGTGTCGCGCCATCGCGGCGTAGATCGCGATCAGGCCCTCAGACGACACGTGCGCCACCCGGTATCTGAGCGAACGCAATGCGTCGGGCCGACCTCGCACCCGCGGGCCACCTCGCGCCATTCACTCGCCGGCTCGACGCGGCGTGTGGCGCCGTCCGCGCGAGAACCCACTGCTCGAACTGCGGTGCTGAAATCTGGGCCATTAGCAAATACCTCCTTCTCGCAGTTCGTGCGGACTACTCGCCAAGAAACAAGGGGTCCACGGTCCATCGCTCGATCATGGTTCGCGGCGACGCGCGCCTGGTTGGCCACTCACTCGCCTCACTGGCGTTCTTCCGATTCGCATCCTCCTGCGAGTCAGCAATCTTGATCGAGCCACTGAGGACTTCGCTGACTCCCTCTGCGAAGGGCCACGATGGCTCCCTCCGTCGACGAGACGGTCGTGATGACTAGAGACCCCACCCTAGTCCCCCATCCCCGACGTCTCGAAGTTATCTCGATTCGTTGGCCGTCGACCTCGATGACGCGGTGGCGTGATGCTCCGCGTTGAGCGCGTGCACCTCGAAATCCCCGGCCGGCGCCGCGGAGGTGGAGAGAGAGGCAGAGAGCGGGTGAGCGGGTGGATTCACGAAATCACGAACGTCGTGCGCGCCGACCCCGCGCGGCACGTGACCGTGGCCGACGCGGCACCGGCCCCCGTCGTCGAGGCGATCCGCCACGTCCACGTGGCCTCGCCGCGGGCGTTCGTCGTCGTGGACCCCAGTCCACCCGCCGTACTGCGGCGTCCGCTGGGTAGCACCACCACGAGGTCACAGGTGTCCTTGGCCACGCTCGAATGTGCGGTGAGGCTCTCGCGACCCCCCGGCGCCACCGAGGTGAGCACCATCGAGACGCTCACGCTCGCCGACGGGCGCGACGACGAGGCACCGGGTTCGCTGGTGACCGGAGACCTCGCGGTCGGCGAACCCGGCCGGGGCCACGAGCCGAGGTAGCGGTGGTACGTCGCGACCCAGTCCGTGGCGATCTGCGTCTGCGCGGAACGCAGGGCCAACGCGCCGGCGCACACGAGCCGGTGCAGACGGTTCTCCAGGATGTCCTTACTGTTGAGATAACCGTGGGGATGGTCGTTCCACTCCGGCCACAGATTGGCCATCGCGTTGCTACCTCCGAGTTCGAGCGGGATCAGGTGGTCGACCTCGTACTCGTAGGGGACGTGGTGCGCAATGGCGTACTCGGCGTACACGCGGTACTTCTCCGACGCCGGCACGTCGCGAACGCGCGTCGCGTACCCGAGACGGCACACGGTGACCGCCGACGAGGTGAGGATCGCTCCCGGGGTCGCGCGCGGATCGTTGAGCGGCTCACCGTGACTCTGGCGGAAGTGGGCCCCGGGGCTCACCGCGTTCGCCGCGTCGACGGGCGCAGCGAACGTCGCGCCGATGACGAGTAGTGATCCCCACATCACGGCCAGTTTGTGCACGACGTGACCGTACCCCCTCTCGGACCACGGCGAACCCGGGCGGGGCCGGCTGGCCGGAGTGCAGCGACCATCACCACGGCCATCGCCTCGCGACACCCTCACCCCTGCATCAACGGCTCGTCAGGGTCCGACGGGGAACGTCGTTCGATCCCCGGCGACGAATTGTCGACGCGATAGCCACGCTCGCGATATTCGTCCTGGGTCATGGGCCGGCCCCGGAAACTCGCGGTGACGTGTTGCTCGGGGCGCCGCTGGTTCTGGATGACCTGCAGGGCGAGGGAGCGTTGATCGGCGGCGGTCAGGGGCGGCTGCACCATGCCCCGCGGCCACAACCGATGATGCAAGACGGTGTTGATCTCGGCGGAGTAGATCGTGATCTGCGCGCCGAGATAGATCCACGCCACCAGTCCCAGCACGAGGCCGAAGAACCCGTACAGGGCGCTCGCTCCCCTGAGGTCGTGACCGACCACGTAGCCGCCGGCCGCCTGGAGGAGCGTCCAGGCTACTCCCCCGACCACGACCCCGGGTATCAGCGATCGTGTGCGCACCTGTCGGGGGGTGAGCGTGCGGAACGCCGCGAAGTACAGCGTCACGTTGATGACCGCGGCGAGGATCTCGCCCACGACCCCCAGCCAGAAATCGTGGCGGCCGAAGGTCCCGAATCCCGCGAGCACGGTGGTGAGGATCAGCGCGACGCCCAGTTCGACCAGGAAGACACCCGCGCGCGCCATGCGCGTGAGGTAGTTGGGCCGGACCGCCGCCGGAATGTTCCAGATCTGCTCCATCGCGTAGAGGGCCGCCTGCGCCAGTCCGGTGGCGCCGTAGATGAGGCCCCCGATGCCGAAGGCGAGTCCGAGCACCGAACTGCGCTTGATGGCGTGGATGTTGTGACCCAGCTGCTGGCCGATGATGGGGAATTGTCCCAGGGCCGAATGCAGCACCCGCGCGCGCTCGCCCGGGTGACCCGCGAGGACGATGCCCAAGATCGTCACCAGCAGGAGCAGGAGCGGGAACACGCTCACGAACATCGCGTAGGTGACCTGGACGGTCAAGTTCCCGGCGTTGTCGTCCCCGTACTTCTTGATCACGCCGAAGATGAACGACGGCAGCCGGTGCCGCTGTTGGAATCCGTCCACCCGACGGATCATCCGTTCGACGACGTTCACGTGACCCATGCGTCCACCGTCGGATCGGTGGCGTCCACGACGACGCCCATCCTCACCGGCCCTCCGTCATCGCTGGTTCTGCCGGGGGATCACCACTTCTTCGAGCAGGAGCTGGAGGGTGGCGGCCGCCGGCACCGCCACGAGGGCCCCGATGAGCCCCAGGAGTGCCCCACCGACCAGCGTCGCGACGATCGTCAGGCCGGCCGAGACCTTCACGGTGCGCCGCATGACCCGGGGATTGAGGAAGAAATCCTCGAGGTACCGATAGACGACGTAGAACCCGGCGGTGGCGATACCGATGGGCAGGCCCTTGGTGGCCGCGACGAGCGAGACCAGCAGCCCCGCGACCGTGGAGCCCACGATGGGGATGAGGTCAAAGAGGGCGACCGCGAACGCCAACACGAGGGCGTACGGGATGGAGAAGGCGATGAGCCACAGGTACGTGCCGACCCCCGAGATCAACGACGTCACGAGATTGCCCAGCATGAAGCCGCCGACGCGCGAGAACACCTCGCTCGTCAGTAGGTCGACCCGGTCGCGACGGCTACGCGGGATCACCGACAGCCAGAGTTCTCGAACGCCCGGCAACGCGATGAGGAAATAGATCGTCATCGCCACGACGCTGATCGTCGCCACGCCCAGTGAGAGCAACTTCTTGCTCGCACCCAGGACGCCCCCGAAGGGGAAATGGAACGCGGAACCTCCCTTGAGGTAACCGGTCAGGTGGAACTTCACCGCGAGTTGACCGGCCCAGCCCTGGCCGGCGGCGACACTGGCTTTGTAGCGAGGGTAGTTCTTCACGAGGACGTGGAACTCGTGGGAGACGGGGGTCGCCGCGGACAGGGCCAACACCGCGACGATCAACAAGAAGCCGATGGTCACCACGCTCACGGCGATCCCGCGGAGCAGTCCGCGCGCGACGAGGAACTCGATGATGGGGTTCAACCCGATGGCGAGGAACAGAGCGAGACCGATGATGACGATCACGGTCGTGATGTCGGCGATGCCCCGCACGATCACGTAGGCGACGGCCACGCCAAACGACGCGTTCATCCCGACGAGGAAGGGGGTGCGGTGATTGAACGGTCGACCCGGCCCCCCCAGGACAAGGTCCGCCTCGTCGATCCCTCGTTGCGTCGCCGCCGGGAGTATCAAAATCGGCGGCACCTCGGCACCGAGGTCGCCGTTGGGGGAATCAGAGGGAGACGTCACGCGCGTCCTAGAGTTCGGACTCGTCGACCCGATCGCACCACACCATCATCGTCACCCTCTTTCGTTGCGTGCACGAGATCCTCGCGTGTCGATCCTCGCGTGTCGTCCTCGCGTCGTCGTGGCCCATTCTGCGCAACCTCAGACCCAGAGTCAAGGAGGTTTTTGAATCGCTGGCATTCACTAGCGCGGAGCGATCATGTCGAGACGGCGCCAATTGACTGGCGAATCACGTCGAGAGCGTGGTTCACATGATTCGCCGCGTTCGAGATCTCACAGCGCTTTCTCAACGTACGCGAGCGTCAACTTCGTTGGTTGGCCGCAGCGACGACCTGGCCATGGGTCACGCCGTCCTCGCCGCAGCGCTCGTGGTGAGCGCGAGCGCCAACGCGCGAGCGCCAACGCGCGAGCGCACGGAGGCCGCGTCGTTCACGACCCCGACGACCCCACGGCCCTCTTCAGTAGTTCGACCAGGGTCTTCTTGTCGGCGGGCGTCAACTTCGTCACCGCGTAGGCGTTCGGCCAGAGATTGCCCTCATCGAGGTGCGCGGCCTCTTGAAAGCCGATGGTGGCGTAGCGCACCTTGAACTTTGCGGCGCTCTGAAAGAACACGACGACCTTACCCTCGGTGTTGGTGTAGGCCGGCATGCCGTACCACGTCTTCGCCTTCAAGTCCGTGTGCTTCGCCACCAGCTGGTGCAGGGTCTCGGCCAACTCCTGGTCCGCGCCCGTCATCTCGTCGATCGCCGCGCGACACGCGGCCGCGAGGTCGGCATCGGCTTTGGCGGCCTTGGCCTCCGTGGCGGCCGCGCGCATGGCCGCCTTCTCTTCCTTGCTGAAACTCGAACTCACGGGAGCCTCCGTCCTATGACCTGTTCCTCAGAAAACTAGTGGACGACTGATGAGCGTATCAACCACCTCGCGCGGCGCATGAGACTCCGTCGGGACACTTGCGCGACGCGTGCACCTCGGCCGGTGCCTTCACCCGTGTGCGTCGAGCCATCGCGCGCCACCACGAGAGGCCCGCGATGATCATTGCTCGGTCGTGGGCGTGTGGGTCTCGAGGAACTCGTAGATCCCGACGCGGTCCACGCCGGTGAAGGTGCCCGTCGGGATCGCCGCGAGCAGTGACGAGTTCAGCTGTGCGCTCGGCAGCGCCATGCCGTCCCAACGATTGGCCAGTGGGTCCGGGGGGCGACGACAACACTTCTCGTCGGGACAGGTGGACTTGAATCGCTTCTTGGTGTCGCGACCCCGGAACCAACGGGCGTCCTCGAAGGTCGTCCCCACGCTCACGGAGAATATTCCTGAGGACGTGGTCTGGATGCTCGACGTGCACCAGTACGTCCCGGCGGGTTTGTCGGAGTACTGGTGATAGGGAGTCAGCCGGTCCTCGATGGAGAACACCTGGCGTGCCGCCCACCACCGACAGACGATCTGGCCTTCCACCGATCCCAGGGCGTCGGTGGGGAAGACGACGTTGTCGTTCTCGTAGGCCTTGGAGATGACGCCGCTGTCGTGGACCTTCAAGAAGTGCACGGGGATCCCGAGATGGTGCGTCGCGAGGTTGGTGAAGCGGTGCGCGGCCATCTCGTAGGGGACGGCGAAGGTGTCGCGCAGGTCCTCCACCGACAGCTCGCGCGCCGTCTTGGCGGCGCCGAGGTAGTCGACGGCACTCGCCTCGGGGATCAGTAGCGCCGCGGCCAGATAGTTGGTTTCCACTCGCTGGCGCAGGAGCTCCTCGTAATCCTTGGGCTCCTTCATCTCGAGCACGTGCAACGCGAGGGCCTGCAACAGCGCCGAACGCGGATCGACGCCGCTCAGATTCGCCGGCAGGTAGATCCGGCCATTGCGATGATCGGTGATGCTGCGCGTCGATTTGGGGAAGTCCCCGGCGTAGTGCAACGAGAAACCCAGGTGCGCGGCCAGCTCGCTGGCGCTGCGTTGCGAGAGGGGGCCCCCGTGATGATCGACGAGCCGTAGCAGGTCTCGCGCGATCTCCTCGAGGTGCGCGAAGTAGTTGTGACGATTGCGCTGATCCAAGCGAAGGGCGGTGTTCGCTCGCCGCGCGATCTCGGGCGTGGCGGCGCGCTCCACGTGGAGACGCTGGATCTCGTCGTGAAGCGCCAGTATCGTCGTGATCGCGTCGTCGCTCAGCGACTTTCGGATCGCGAGACCCGAAATATTGAGCGAGGAGAAGACGCTGCCGCGTTGGGCCCGGTCGAGCGCGATCTCCAAGGCCGCGCGTCGTGAGGGCGGCTCCGCGTTCATGAGGGTCTCGACCGTCGTGGCCAGCGCCGCGGCGAGCTGTCGCAGTTCACTCAGTTTGAGTTCCTTACGACCGTTCTCGATGAGCGACACCTGCGAGGGCGCTCGGGCGAGTCGCCGGGCGAGGTCCGTGATGGTGAGACCCTGAGCGAGGCGCCGTTCTCGGATGCGTCGCCCGATGGCGAAGGCCATCGACGCGTCTTCATCGATTTGCGCGGGATGGACGTTGGTCATCGAGAAATAATAGCGATATTTCTCATTGAACGAATTTCTATCAATCTTTAGTCCAATATGGTCATAATTTTTCTCAATTACGTCGCCGTCACTGTTATGTTGACCCACCAACACCCGCAGGAGGGAACGACATGGAAGAGATGCTCAGGGGATTTCAACCCGGCGACCAGACCCAGACCGAGGACCAGCTCGAGTTCGAGTGGGCCAGCGACCCTCGCTGGGAAGGAGTCCGACGCGACTACGCCGCCCGCGAGGTCATCGCCCTGAGGGGCCCGGTGCGCGAGGAGCGCACCCTCGCGTTGCGCGGCGCGCAACGCCTGTGGCAGCTGATCCAGGACAGTCGCGCCGACGCCACCCAGTGGGTCGCCGCCCTGGGGGCACTCACCGGCAACCAGGCCGTCGCCCAGGTGAGGGCCGGACTCGAGGCGATCTACCTGTCGGGCTGGCAGGTGGCGGCGGACGCCAACCTGAGTGGACAGACCTACCCCGACCAGAGCCTCTACCCCGCCAACTCGGTGCCCGCGGTGGTGCGACGCATCAACAACGCGCTGCTGCGCGCGAGCCAGGTCGACTTCGTGGAGGGTCATACCCAGACGGACTGGCTGGTGCCGATCGTCGCCGACGCGGAGGCGGGTTTCGGCGGCCCACTCAACGCCTTTGAGTTGATGCTGTCGATGATCGAGGCCGGCGCCGCGGGCGTGCACTGGGAGGATCAACTCGCCAGTGAGAAGAAGTGCGGCCACATGGGCGGCAAGGTGCTGGTCCCCACGGGCCAGCACCTCCGCACCCTGAACGCGGCGCGCCTCGCGGCCGACGTGGCGAACGTGCCGACGCTGGTCATCGCTCGTACTGACTCCCTGGCGGCGAACCTGCTGACCAGCGACGTCGACGAACGCGATCGCCCCTTCTTGACCGGTGGGCGGACCTCGGAGGGGTTCTACGAGGTCACGAGCGGCTTCGACGCCGCCCTCGCACGGGGACTGGCCTACGCACCCTACGCCGATCTCCTATGGGTCGAGACGGGAGAACCCGACCTCACGCTGGCCAAGAACTTCGCCGAGCGCTTCAAGTCGGAGTTTCCCGACAAGATGCTGGCGTACAACTGCTCGCCGAGTTTCAACTGGAAGCGCCACCTCGACGACGCCCAGATCGCGAGCTTCCAGCGCGAGCTCGCCGCCATGGGCTACGCGTTCCAGTTCATCACCCTGGCGGGGTTCCACTCGCTCAACCACTCGATGTTCACTCTGGCCAAGGGCTACAAGGAGCGCGCCATGAGCGCCTACGTCGAATTGCAGGAGGCCGAGTTCGCCGCCGAGACCAGCGGCTACACGGCCACCCGCCACCAACGAGAGGTCGGCACCGGCTACTTCGACCGGGTCTCGACCGCGCTCAATCCCACCAGCGCGACCCTCGCCCTGGTGGGCTCGACCGAAGAGGAGCAGTTCTCGCGATGAACGCCGCACTCGACACCCTCGCCACCGTGCTCGTCACCGGCCCGATGCGCGAACGATACGACGAGATCCTCTCCGACGAGGCGCTCGAGTTCCTTCGCCAATTGCACTTGTGCTTCGAGGCCGACCGCCGCCACGCACTCGCGGAGCGCGCGATGACGCGACACCGGATCAAGAACGGCGGACGCTTCGACTTCCTGGCCGAGACGCGCGCGGTGCGAGATGACCCGTCCTGGCGCGTGGCCGGAGCGGGCCCGGGACTCGAGGACCGGCGCGTGGAGATCACCGGACCCACGGACCCCAAGATGACCATCAACGCGATGAACTCGGGCGCCCGGGTGTGGCTGGCCGACCAGGAGGACGCCACCAGTCCCACCTGGGGCAACGTCATCGGGGGCCAGCTTTCCCTCCTCGACGCCATCCGCCGACGGATCGACTTCGTCGCCCCCGACGGCCGTGAGTACACGCTGGGCGAACAGACGCCCACGATCGTCATGCGCCCGCGGGGCTGGCACCTGGTCGAGTCGCACCTGCGCCTGCAGGCCGGCGACGGAGAGTCCATCCCCATGTCGGGCTCCCTGGTGGACTTCGGACTGTATTTCTTTCACAACGCCACGGAGCTGATCACGCGCGGGCGCGGTCCGTACTTCTACCTGGCCAAGACCGAGAACCACCACGAGGCCCGGCTGTGGGACGAGGTCTTCACCTTCGCCGAGAACTACGTCGGCGTCCCCCACGGGTCGATCCGCGCGACGGTGCTCATCGAGACGATCCCCGCGGCCTTCGAGATGGAGGAGATCCTCTTCGAACTGCGCGATCACTGCGCGGGGCTCAACGCCGGACGCTGGGACTACATCTTCTCCATCATCAAGAACTTCCGTGACCGGGGCGAGGAGTTCGTCCTGCCCGACCGCTCCCAGATCACCATGACGGTGCCCTTCATGCGCGCCTACACCACGCTGCTGGTCGAGACCTGCCACCGCCGAGGTGCCCACGCCATCGGCGGGATGAGCGCCTTCATCCCCAACCGACGCGACCCCGAGGTGACCGCGAGGGCCATCGAACAGGTCCGCGCCGACAAGCGACGCGAATCCCACGATGGCTTCGACGGCACGTGGGTGGCGCACCCCGACCTCGTGCCGGTCGCCTTCGCCGAGTTCGACGAGGTCTTGGGGAAACGACCTAATCAGGTCGACCGGGTGACGAACGCCGTGCGACCCTCGGCCCACGCGCTGACCGACCTGGCCATTGCGGACTCCTTCGTCTCAGCCGGCGGAGTGCGCACCAACGTGTCGGTGGGCGTGCGCTACATCGAGAGTTGGCTGCGCGGCGTGGGCGCCGCGGCGATCGACAACCTCATGGAGGACGCCGCCACCGCGGAGATCTCGCGCTCGCAGATTTGGCAGTGGGTCCACGCGCGCACCACGACCACGGAGGGCGACACGATCACCGCGGACTTCGTGTCATCGATGATCGCCGACGTCATGGGCGAGATGGAGCGCTTCGCGGGCGACCGCTTCGACGACGCCGTGGCGCTCTTCGAAGAGGTCGCCCTGGGCGAGGAGTTCGCGTCGTTCCTCACCGTCCTCGGCTACGAGCGCTACCTGCAGTAGCGGACTCGCTGCGACGCGGACCCCTCGGCCCCACCGCAGCGAGTCATCGGAGCAACGCGTCGCCGAGTTGTCGAATGAACAACGTCCCTCTGACGGGTCACGTCGACCACTCGAGAACACGCTCGTCGACGGCTCAGCGACGAGCACCGTGCACGAGCGACGCCACCTCGGCCATCGGAGCTTCGATGGGATCGAGCGTCGCCGCAGACGCGAGAGCCGAGTCAGCGCCGAGGGGGCGTCGGGTCGCGCTCAACGCCGCGAGGGCGAGCAGGACGATCAAGGGCCCACTGTTCGGGTCGGTCGACTGTCCCGACGTGAGGTCACCGAGACCCTCGAAGAGGAGCCAACTCGTCAGCGCGACGACCGTGCCGATTCCCAGTGAGAGCCGCCGGGTCCACCCCGGCACGAGGGCCCACAGGGCCACGAGCACCTCGAGGGCGACCACCACGGCGGCCGACCACCCGGGGAACCGCAGTGCGGCCAGATGCCGGTCGATCGCGGAGATCCACTGCGGGGCGCCCGATGCCGAGGACCGCAGCGTCATGGTGAAGGACATCGCCGAGTTGTTGCCGTTGACGAGTTGCAAGGCGGCTCCGGCCAGCCACAGCGCGCACCACGCCGGGAGCGACCAGGCCGGCGGCGGCGCATCACCTGCGTGGACATCGCTCGGCCACGCGAGGAGGGCGATCACGACGTAGAGGAGGGCGGCGCCCGGTGCGCCGCTCAGCAACGTGGCACCGCTGAAGATACCGCCGAAGCCCTCGCCGAGGGCCCAGACCATCGTGGCCCAGACCATCGACGCCGCGAGCGCGGCGCGTGAGTAGCGCCGCACCAGCAGGCCCAGGCCGAGCAGGATCTGCGTGAGCGCGACGCCGGTGTTGGCGAGCGCCGGGTGCGACGACACCAGGTCGAGCGCCAGGTGCAGGGGCGCCGCCACCGCACTGGTCAGGCCGTGGCTGGCCGGGGCGAGAGTCATCGCGGCGAAACGTGAGGTGAACATCGAGGGCTGACACTGCAGGACCCCGTCGAGGAGCCACAGGACAGCCAGGCTGAGTTGCAGATGACGGCGCGTCATGGACACGAGACTCCTTCACGATCTCAGGGTGGGTCCTCGCCACCCGTCGCCTCTGGCGACGGGTGGCGAGGACCCAGGGACGGACCCGGGACTAGTTGACCGCGAAGTACAGGAACAGGTTGGTGGGGATGATCGGCGTGGTCAGCTTCTTGTTGACCTGCTGGTTCAAGAAGGCGAAGGACCGGTGCGCGTTGATCGCGTCCCATTCGCTCTTGCTCGTCACACCGATGACCTTCACGTCCCACCACTCGGGCTTGCCGCCATTGGCGGTGGTGATGAAGTGCTCGTGACCGGGTGTCGCGAAGTTCTTCAACGCCCCCGTGAGCTGGGCCGCGGTGAGTTGGGGGTAGAGGCCCTTCAGGGCGGGCTCGAGGCGGCTCAGGTCGATGGTCCCGGGGTGGTCGACGCAGGCGATCGCACTCGGGCATTCCATCGACATCGTGGGCACGGTGAAGCCCAGGGGCACGGTGATGTAGAGCGGGTCGTAGTTCATCGACGGCGCCACCTTGAAGTTCGCTCCGGCCTCACAGCCCGACGTCGCGGCCGACGGCACGCGACGGTCACAGAAGAATCCCTTGGAATAGGTGAAGCTCGTGGTGTGGCCGCTGAAATACGCCTGGGTCATTCCGAACTCGTTCACTCCCACGCCGTCGTGGACCGCGTTGCTCGGCGTCGGGGCCGACGCTCCGGCCGCCACCATCCCGACGCCGCCCGCGGCGACGACGGCGAGGGAAGCGACGAGCATCCTCACTCGATTGGTCGAAATCTTCATTGCATTCTCCTCTTCTCACCCGATCACGTTGATCGGG
The DNA here is from genome assembly GCA_019352075.1 of Acidobacteriota bacterium. Classification (GTDB taxonomy): domain Bacteria; phylum Actinomycetota; class Acidimicrobiia; order Acidimicrobiales; family RAAP-2; genus RAAP-2. The sequence goes on from JABBOA010000005.1 coordinate 23,761, forward strand.
TCACGTCTCTATTCGTCGCGGTGCACCATCGCGGATGTCGAAGATTCGAAAATCTCATGAATCGAGGATCACCTCGTCACGGAGCGCACCACGCACGTACTCCTCGGGTTCGCCACGGTCCGCGAGACCATCGCGGTGAGTCGGCGCGACGAATGGCCACGAGTATTCACGGGAAGGGGTCGACGGGCGAGTGCGACTTCTCGATACGCTCGAAGCATGGACACCTACCCCCCCTCCCCCGACCGCTACGACTCCATGACGTATCGTCGCTGTGGCCGCAGCGGCATCCGCCTCCCGGCCATCTCGCTCGGACTGTGGCACAACTTCGGTGACGACCGGCCACTCGACACCCAGCGCGCGATCCTGCGGCGCGCCTTCGACCGCGGCGTCACGCACTTCGACCTGGCGAACAACTACGGTCCGCCCTACGGCAGCGCCGAGACCAACTTCGGGCGGATCCTGCGCGAGGACTTCTCCTCGCTACGCGACGAGCTGATCATCTCGACCAAGGCCGGCTGGGACATGTGGCCCGGCCCCTACGGGGACCTGGGTTCGCGCAAGTACCTGCTCGCCAGTCTCGACCAGAGCCTGAGGCGCCTGGGGGTCGACTACGTGGACGTCTTCTACCACCACCACTTCGACCCGAGCACCCCCCTCGAGGAGACCCTCGGCGCGCTCGACAGCGCGGTGCGCCAGGGCAAGGCCCTCTACGTCGGCATCTCCTCGTACTCCGACGAACGCACCGCGGAGGCGATCAGCATTCTGCGCGCCCTGGGCACGCCGTTGTTGATCCACCAGCCTTCGTACTCGATGCTCAATCGCTGGATCGAGAGTCGGCTCCTCGACGTGCTGGCCGACGCCGGCGTCGGGTGCATCGCCTTCTCGCCGCTCGCCCAGGGCCTACTCACCAGCCGGTACTTAGAGGGGGTCCCGGCCGGCTCACGGGCGTCGCAGCGCACGTCGCTGACCGAGGACATGTTGAACGAGTCGAACCTCGACCACGTCCGTCGCCTCAACGACGTCGCGTGGGGTCGCGGTCAGACCCTGTCGCAGATGGCTCTCGCCTGGGCCTTGCGCGACGAACGAGTGACGTCGGTGCTCATCGGTGCGAGCAGCGTCGCGCAGCTCGACGAGAACCTGGACGCGCTGCGCCACTCGTCGTTCTCCCCCGAGGAACTGGACCGGATCGACCAGGACGCCGTCGAAGGCGGCATCGACCTGTGGCGAGGTCCCTCGACGAGTTGAGGTGGTGAGGGCCCGACGGCCCGATGAACCAGGTTGGCGTGGCACCTCCTCGCGCCGCGCGAGACTCCGTTCGCCGTGCACCGCGCGCACGCCCCGGCGGCCGCGTCACGAGGTGGTGCGGCCCACGCCGCCGCGACGGCGTCGCGATCGGAGCCTCACACCCGCGGATCGTGCCCGCGCGGGTCAATGTCGCGGTTCGATGATCGCCGGGCCGCGCGCCACACCACGACGACCAGCGCCGCGCCCGCGGCGCCGATCGCGAGGGTGGCCGTGAGGATCCCCGCGGGCAGTTGCAACGCGTAGAAGGAGCGTACGGCGTGGACCGGGAACAGCGACACGAAGCCCAGCACCACCGCGGCGACCAACAGCGTGCGTCGCCACGTCATCGGCAGCGCGACGATCACCAGGACGGTCACGCTCAGCATCAGCGCGACGATCGTGGCGCCCGTGCGCTGCTCGAGCAGGGAGAGATGCCGGGAGCGAGCCAACGCGTCGGCGGCGAAGACCGTGATGGCGACCACGAGACCGATGGGGACCGTGAAGCGTAGGACCCGCCCGACGAACCCCGGCGTGTAGCGCCGACGGTTGGGGGCGAGCGCGAGGAAGAACGTGGGGATGCCGATGGTCAAGGTGTCGATGATGGTGAGGTGTCGCGGCAGGAAGGGGTAGGGCCACAGGAGGACGCTGACCGTCGCGGCGAGGATCGTCGCCCACACCGTCTTGACGACGAAGATGTTCGCCACTCGCTCGATGTTCGCGGTCACTCGACGACCTTCGGCCACCACGTCGGGCATCGTCGCGAAGCGTCCGTCGAGCAGCACGATCTGCGCCACCGCCCGGGTCGCTGGGGCCCCCGAGCCCACCGCGATCCCGATATCGGCCAGCTTGAGGGCCAGGGCGTCGTTGACCCCGTCGCCGGTCATGGCCACGGTGTGGCCTCGGGCCTGCAGCGCGGTGACCATGGCCTGCTTCTGGCGGGGCGTCACGCGGCCGAACACCGAGCGTGCCTCGAGGATCTCCCCTAAGGCGTCGACGTCATCGGGGAGGTCGCGAGCGTCGACCGGTGCGTCCGCCGCGCCCACCCCCACGCGGGCCGCGATGGCCGCCACGGTGAGCGGGTTGTCGCCCGAGATCACCTTGGTGACGACGCCCTGTTCGGCGAAGAACCGGACTGTCGACGCCGCGTCCTCTCGGACCTGCTCCATGAGGGTCACGAGGGCGACGGCCCGCAGATCCGCGGGCAGTTCGTCACCACGGAGAGTCGCCTCACCGTGGGCCAGCGCGAGGACCCGTCGACCGGTGGCCGCCAACTCCTGGGCCCGGGCGAGCGTCGACGCGTCGACGTCGCCGAGCACCATCTCCGGCGCGCCGACCACCCACGTGCCGTGATCCGAGAAACTCGCGGCGCTCCACTTGCGCGCCGACGAGAAGGGGACCGCGGCGTCGCGGACCCAGTCGGCGGGTGGGGCGAAAGTCCGTCCGATCGCGCTCAACGTGGCGTTGGCGTTCTCGTCATCGGCCAGGGCCCCCAGGGCGGCGTCGACGGGTAGTCCCACGCCGACGGGTTCGACGCCGTCCACGACGATCGTCCCGTCAGTGAGCGTTCCGGTCTTGTCGAAGCACACGACGTCGACGCGCGCGAGGACCTCGATGGCGGTGAGTTCCTGGACCAGCACGCGGCGGCGCGCCAGCGACACCGCCGCCACCGCGAAGGCGACGCTGGTCAGGAGCACGAGTCCCTGGGGCACCATGCCGACCAGACCGGCGACCGTGCCACTGACGGCGTCGCCGAGGCTCTTGCCCGCGTGGTACTGACTGTAGAGCAGGGCCAGCGCGATCGGTCCGATCGCCCAGGTCACGTAGCGCAGGATCCGGTTGGTCCCCTCGATCAACTCCGAGTGCACCAGCGTGAATCGACGCGCCTCGATGGTCAGGCGACGGGCGTAGGCGTCGGCCCCCACCCCGGTCGCCTGAAAACGACCCGCGCCGGCGACGACGAAACTGCCCGAGAGCACCTCGTCGCCTTCGCGCTTGTCGACCGGCTCGGCCTCGCCCGTCAACAAGGATTCGTCGACCTGGAGCCCCGACGTCGACCGGACGAGGCCGTCGGCCACGACCTGGTCGCCCGTGCGCAGGGCGACCAGGTCGTCGAGCACCACTGCCTCGATCGCGACGTCCCCTTCGACCCCGTCACGCACGACGCGCGCGAAGGGCGCGTTGAGGACGGCGAGGCGGTCCAGGGTGCGCTTGGCCCGCCATTCCTGGATGATCCCGATGAGGGCGTTGGCGACCAGGACGACCCCGAAGAGAGCGTCGCGCAACTGGCCCACCGCGACGATCGCGGCGAACAGGATACCCAGCAGGAGATTGAAACGGGTGAACACGTTGGTCCGGATGATCTCGCCCAGCGTTCGCGAGGTGCGTTCGCCCCCCACGTTGACCTGGCCGGCGGCGATGCGCGCGGCGACTTCGGCGCCGGTCAGTCCGGTGGTCCTCGTGCCGTTGGACGTGCCCGGCGCGTCGCGCGGCGTCAGGTGGGCGTGGGACTCGGCCATCACGTGATTCTTCGCGGGCGCTCGGCGCTCGCGCGCCCGAGGGATCCGCGAACCTCCTTCGCGACGCAGGTCATGTCACCGCCTCTCCGGCTCACGACAAGGAATACCACCTCGCCCACGGCCCCGTGACCGTGAATGTACCAGTACTCGCCGTTGAACGCCTCGTCGTCACTACGGTCGAGTGACACTTCTTGGCGACGAACGTTGCGCCCGTCGAGGGCGAGCGCCTCGCCGCGTTCACCACCCCCCGGGAACCAAGGGCCAAGAATCTGTGCTCAACCCTCACCAGATGCGAGAGGGCGCTACCGCACCGCCAACGCCCGGGAGGTGAAGCACGACCGGGCTAGGGGCGGATGGACCACCGCGTGGATCCTCGGGGCGACTCCTCGTTGGACCTGACTCGCCGCCCGTGCGGCGCTTCATCGGCACGGACTGGCTCGCGTCGGGACCACGGTCTCCGCGACGGCGATGCCTGTGCGCCCATCGGTGGTCCCCACCGTGGAGGCCCGAGCTCGGTGATGGAGACGTCGTTCACTCGTGAGCACCTTTGAACCCCGGCAACGACCAGCGCACGCTCACCTCCTCGCACCCAGAGCACCGCGGTCGCGGCTCGTCCGACCGCGCCTCTCGTTGCCGGTCGCCCAGACCCGCCCTAGGGGGCCACCGCGGCGAGTCGACTAACACGATGATGAAAAGAATTCAAGAATCAACCTCGGCCATACCTACATTCCTACATTATCGTTCCATTTTGTCATCCAACGTTCACGAGTTACTCGGGTAACTTGGGACGATTGGCACGGCCACGCGGTATCAACGAATCAAGAGAATCACACAATGTTCGACAAACGTCGGACTTTAAAGATCCAGGGGGGAACAAACGCATATGGAGAGAGACACTTCACGTCACGGGGGCAACAAGGGGTGGGCCCACTGGTCACGTCGCCGGCTCATGGTCACGACGGCCAGCGCCTTCGTCGTCTTGGCGGCGAGCGGGATGTCGGCGGCGGGCGCATCGTCACGTAGCCACCTGACGTCACACGCGACCAAATTGACCAAGGTGACGGTCACGCTCGCCCTCGATCCGCCCAAAATGATCTTCATGGGATTCTGGGTCGCCCAGCAGGAGGGCTTCTTCGCCCGCAATGGCCTCGACGTGACGCTCATGCCCGAACAGGGTGGCGTGCAGGCGGCGCGGGCGGTGGCGGCGGGAGACGCGTACTTCGAAGCGGGTGGCACCGACGCCATCGCCGCGGCCTACGCCCAAGCCCACAACCTGGAGGCGATCTGGTCCTACGGTGGTGACGACCTCTCCCTCGTGGCTGACAAGAGCATTGCCTCGGTCGCCGCGCTCAAGGGCAAGACCATGGGCGCGGGGGACGCCACGGGCCCGGCGTTCGAACTCAGCGAGATCGCCCTTCGCAATGCGCACGTCAACACGAAGGACGTGAAGATTGCGGTGCTCAATGGTCGCCCGGCTCTCGTCGGAGCGATGGCCGCTGGCGCGATTCAGGCGTCGGTCTTTCACGTGGACGATGGCTACACCTTGTTGAGCAAGGACCACAACGTGCACATCATCGCGTCGATGGCCAAGGTCGCGCCGCAGTACTGGTACGGTGCGGTGGGCATCCCCGTCTCCTACGGCCAGAAGCACCGGAGTACGGTGGTGGCGTTCCTCACGTCGATGATCGAAGCCCAGCGTTGGATGTACACGCACCGGACCCAGACCATCGATCTGTCCGTCAAGTACACCGGCGAGACCCCCGCAGTGGTCGCCAAGTCCTACGACTACTTGACCGCTAACAAGTTGTGGACCACCGGCGTGGGCATGACGGACAGCCAAGTCTCCTACACACTCAACCAGTACAAAGACAACGGAATTATCCCCACGGTTCCGAAAGCGACGGACATCTTCAACCAGACCTTCGTGAAGGCGGCGTTGGCGAAAGTTGGTGGCTAGGAGGGCTCCGAGTCACCACTGGCTCAGAGAAGCCCAATGGCTCGCGCGAGACGATCGCGCGAGCCATTGGGCTTTTAGCTTTAGCGCGAATCGAGTTCACCGCCGGCGTGGGGGCCCTCCCTGCGTCGATGGCGACCGGGCCAGGCTCCGTGGGGGCCGGGCGATCCGCCTCGTCACAGCGTCGTGGCGTCAGCGTGCGTCGCCGCTCCCGTCAGTTTGGACAGGTCGAACTGATAACCGGTTCGTGGCGGGAAGTCAGCGATAAGGCTGAAGCTGTCCCCGCGAATGATCGTGCGACGCCACTCGACGGGTTCGTCGCGCGCGCTGGCCAATCGCTCGATGGCGAGCGCGGCCTGGTCCGATTCGAGATTGAGGAGCCGACGGTCCTGCTTGGTGGGGACGATCGCGCGAATCCTCTCTCGGCTGACGTCGATGCGAAGGGCGAAGCGGTCGAGGAGTTGGCCATAGAGCGCGGTGTGCGTGAAATCCACCGAGAGAAACTTCTCGCCGAATCTCCCAGGCATCCACACCCGATCCACCGCGAGCGGCTCTTCGTTGGCGAGCCGCACCCTTTCGAGAAACAACAGAGGGGCCCCCGGGTCCTGGCCCAAATGGGCCGCGACCTTCGAGTTCGTCCTCATCTCCTGAGACCGCACCACGCTGCGCTGCTCCATTCCCGCCGCCTCGACCGACGCAAAAAGGCTGTAGACGGCGCCCAGAGGTTGCTCGATCTCGTGGGCCGAGGCCAAGCGAGGCCGTCGGCCCCGCTCGGCCACGACGACGCCGTCGCCGCGCAGTCGCCTCATGGCTTCACGAACAGTGTTGCGACTCACGCCATACTCCTTGGCCAGTTCCAACTCGCCCGGGAACGCCCTCTCGAAATCGCCCCGGTCCAGGCGACGCGTGAGGTCGGTGTGCAATTGCGCCCACAACGGCAGAGCGCTGTCGCGGTCTAGGGGGGTCTCACCCAATTTACGCTCCACCGCCTCACCTTACAAAAGTTCACGACGCGTAACGGTGACCGTATCAAGAGTAATGTACCTACATTAGAATGTTGTTTGTTTCTAAAGTCCTGTGTAGAGGGGTGCAAATGTGCGCAAGGGAGCATGACCGCGACGAGGCAGTGCCGTCGTCGCCCCAGTCCGTCGGGTGGCGGGGTGGCGAATGCTGAGCAACTGGTTTCTTTCGATCGTTCTCGGGGCGGCTATTGGTCTCTCCCTGGGCGCGCTCGGCGGCGGCGGATCCATCCTCACGGTGCCGGCCCTGGTCTACGTCCTTAACGTGAACGCCAAAGTGGCCACGGGGGCGTCCCTGCTGATTGTTGGTTCGAGCGCCCTCTTTGGCACCTTCGCTCATCACCGATTCCGACGGGTCCAGTGGAAGGTGGGACTGTCCATCGGCGCCATCAGCATCGTCGGCTCCGTCGCCGGCACTCGCCTGAACAAGATGATCGATCCGAATCTGCTGCTCCTGCTCTTTGCGATGCTCATGTTCACCGTCGCCATCATGATGGTTGTCCGCAGCCGCAAATCACCTCCGTCCCCGGTGGCGAACACGAGCGCGCAGAACTCGCTGGAATTCGCTACCGGGGCTCGGACCGGCTCGGATCTCCCCCTCGTTGATCCGTCGCCGCGGGCGGGGGTAGTCGAGGTCCGACCTCGACAGTATCGGCCCGGTCTCGTGATTGCGGTGGGCGTGGGCGTGGGATTCCTCACCGGCTTCTTGGGCGTCGGCGGAGGATTCATCGTGGTGCCCAGCCTGATCCTCGCCCTGGGTTTCGAGTTGCCCGAAGCGGTGGGGACGTCACTGCTGATCATCTTCGTGAGCAGCGCCTTCGCCCTCGCCGAACGAGGCGGGGTGCACGGCATCAGTGACGCGATCGTCGTCCCTTTCGCGGTCGCGGCCATGCTTTCGGCCGTCGTGGGCAACGCATTGGCCAATCGTCTGCCCATCCGCAAGTTGAACTACGGCTTCATCGCACTGGTCACGTCCGTCGCGATTTATGTCAGCATTCGGAGCATCCTGGCGCTGACGTGAGGGATAGGCCGGTCGGGGCCCCGTGTCGCTCTGGCCTAGGACGTCGACACTGGCCGAACCGCCGTCGCGTCGATCGCGTTGCCCCGCTCGCCGGGACCACGGAGGTCGCACGTTCCTGCACGATGGCGACACCGCGTCGTCGGCCCTGCCGAGAGATCACCGGGCGAGACGGCGTCACGGTCAAGAGTGCCGGGGCCGGGGCCGGGGCCGGGGCTCGGACCGACGGAGTCAAGGAGGGTCGTGACCCGCTGAATCGGCGCCTCGTCACCCCCCGAGGTTGATGTCGCGCCACCCGTCGACGACACTCGTCACGGACACGGCGCCTCCGCGACGCCAGTGACCCGCATGACCGTTCGCGACCGACGAAGGCGAGGGGCGTCTTCGTTCCTAGCGAGCGGCGCGCGCCACTCATTCACCTATCGGTGCGGGACTCACCAGTCGAATGTTGACCTCGGGGTCGTTGTGCAGTGTGTTGTGCACCTTGCAGCGCGCACCCACCCGCATCAAGCGCTCCAGGTCCGACTCGGACATGTTGCCCCGGACCTGAATGGCCACATCGATCTGCGCGACGCGTTCGGGGCTCTTGGCCGTCTCCCCGTTGACGACGATGTCGATCCCCTCGAATCCTTCGATCCCTTGCGTGACGGCGAAATTCCTCATCGTGCCCGCAGTGCACGCTCCGAGGGCCGCGAGCAGGAGTTCCGCCGAGCGAAAGCCGTCACTCGCGCCACCGTCGCCGGGCAACAGATCGACGGCCACGACCGCATCGCGGGCACTCACCTCAAAGCGACCAGCCCCGCAATCCTTGACAACTACCTCCATTACTGACTCCTTTCATCCATTTGTCGCTCGGGACGGCTGAGCGCGTCAGGCGATGCGTGGACAATCGCCACTCCCGTCTCACCCGCTCGCACCGTGTCGTCGGGGTTCAACGTTCCGCCCACGGTGCGATTTTCCTCTTGAGCCACCGCGTGGAACTCATGAGCAACACACCCAGGGCCATCACGACGAAGATGGGCACGAACATTCGCGCGGTTTGAAAAGTATCGGCGTTGTTAAGGACCAGACCGCCCAGTCCCGACGCGTTCGTGTAGAACTCCGCGATGATCATTCCCGTCAGGGCGTGACCCAGTGAGATGTTGATACCCGCCGCGATGTAGGGAATGCATGAGGGCAGCACGACGTGACGCCACGTCTGGCGATCGGTGGCCCGAAAGGCCTTGGCGACGTCGCGATACATCGGGTCGACCGAGATGGCGCCCTGGTAGGTGTTGAGCAGCAACGGGAAGAAGGAGAAGCTCCCGATGATCGCCACCTTGGCCATGAACCCGAAACCGAACCACAGGACGTACAACGGCACGAGGGCGATCAACGGCGTGGAGAAGATAGCCATCACGAAGGGCTGGATCACCCAGTCGACGACCCGGTATCGCGCCCACACCAGCCCCAGCGGCACGCTGATCAGCAGCGCCAATCCGAAGCCGGTCACCATGGCTTCGAGACTCAACAGGGTGTCCGTGCCTAACTGCCCATCAGCGATCATGTGTCCAGCGGCGGCCAGGATGGCCGAGGGCGGCACCAGCAATAGGGGGCTGATGCCCGACGCGTAGATCTGCCACGCGACGAAGAACACCGCCACCGCCGTGAGCCGCACGGCCCACTTCAACGGCGCCACGTTCTTGGTCCGGCGCAGGCTCGACGGGGCGGTCGGCGACCGTTTCGTCACTTCGACCCGCAATTCCTCATCAGCCACCTTCGTCATCTTCCGGCTCCTTCACGTGAATTCAACGACTCTCCGCCCACCTTCGACGAGGATGCGCCTCGTGCCCCGAGGTGCAACGAACCCCCCTCGTTGCCGCACCGGCGATGGGTCCTACGCATTGAAGGCATCCACCGTGCTGCTCACGAGGAGTTGTCGTATGTCGTGGTGCAGGTCCGCGAACGCCGGGAGGATCCGCGCGCTCTCCTCGGTGCGCGGACGGGGAAGATCGATGTCGAAGCGACGAAGGATTCGCCCCGGTCGCGCACCCATCACCACCACTTCGTCACTCAGGACGATCGCCTCGTCGATGCTGTGCGTGACGAAGAGGACCGACTTTCGCGTGCGCTCCCAGATCTCCAGCAGTTCGTCGTGGAGCTCCTCACGCGTCTGCGCATCCACGGAAGCGAAGGGTTCGTCCATCAACAAGATGTCGGGGTCGAGCGCGAGAGCTCGGGCGATACCGACCCGCTGTTGCATGCCACCGGACAACTGATACGGGAACTTCTTCGCGGTGCCCGTGAGGTGCACCATCTCGAGAGTCCGGTCCACCCGCTCGGCGATGGTGCCGCGGTCCACGCCCGCCAGTTCGAGTCCGAACGCGACGTTGCGACGAACGGACTTCCAGGGAAAGAGACTGCCCTGTTGAAAGACCACCGCCAGCGACGGCCTCACCCCTGGGCTCGACGACTTCGCGTCACCCGTGATCAAATCGCCAGAATCCGCTTGTTCGAGACCCGCGATGATTCTGAGCAACGTCGTCTTGCCGCACCCCGACGGTCCGACCAGAGACGTGAAGGAACCTTTGGTCAAGTCCAAGGACACTCCATCGAGGATCAGCTCGGATCCGAACCGCTTCGTGACTCCCTCGCACGAGATCGCGGGGACACCACCGCGTCGTGACGGCTTCGCCGCTCCAGCTTCTGTCGAGACGTCTCCGTCCATAGAATTGCCCCCCCTACGGTCCTGCCCACGCGTCACCAACTCCCCCACGAAGTTGTTAGCGATAGTTGGAGACGATAACCCATGGGGAGTACGCGCGCGCCATGGCCATTCGTAAATTCTTTTCATTGGTCGCGTCCGCGCAAGTACGTGCAATTTCAATCGACTTCAACAAGATTGTCCAGGACGGGCACCGTCGCGCGCGACATCGCCGGCGCCGCCACGACGCTCGACGCGACGACGAAAGAGGATATGTCACCTACCGCGTCACCGCGGACGATCACGCCTCATGAGCACGGCCGCCGGAAGTGAAAATCCCGTGGCACCACTGCGTCGCGCGCGCAGGCGCACCGCACGTGAGTCACTCAGTGGTCAATTGACGGTACTGCGCGGCGCTCAGGAGCGACGCGAACTCCGTCTCGTCGACGCCCGAGAGGAGGCCGATCCATCCCTCGCCGTAGGGGTCGCGGTTGATGAGTTCCGACTGACGCGACAGCAGCGAATTCACCTCGATGAAGATTCCGCCCACCGGGACGTAGAGTTCCGACACCGACTTGGTCGACTCGATCTCGCCCACTCGCCGATCCTTGACGTAGTGCACGTCCACCGGCGCGAGGTCGACGTAGACGACGTCTCCAAGCGCATCCTGCGCAAAGTCCGTGATACCGAATCGGACCCGGTCGCCTTCCCAGCGCGCCCACTCGTGGTTGGAGCTGTAGCGCAGGTCATCCAGCGCGTGCATGGCCCATGGACCCAGGTTCCTTCTCGCCGACGTGGAGACGTCACGGACACTTCGTGAAAATTTGTCAGTACATTCCTACCACTGGCCTTGTTATGGTCTGTGGTGGCAGCACCGTCGTGCACGGGTCGTTCGTCGGATTGCGCGACGTCGGCCGCGAATCCGGCGCGTGCCGTCACGCATCTCCGCAGGGGCGGAGTGACTGAGGAGGGGATCACAAGATGCTGTTGGTGGAACTTTCAGACGTGTCGAATCTGCCGGCACCCGTTCTCTTCGTCGACGCCCGCATCGAGAAGGACTATCACGCGGGTCACGTACCCGGCGCTATCCATCACGACTCGTTCGACTACGCCAACGATCTCACCGATGGTGACAATCTCGGCAAGGTCGTCGACGACTGGCACCAGATGTTCCTCGGCGTCGGCGTCCCCAAAACCGGCTCCGTGGTCTTCTACGACGCGGGGACCGAGAACCGCTCCTCGCGTCCCGCGTTCATGCTTCACTACCTGGGCCACGAGAACTCCTACGTCTTGCACGGGGGCATGACCGCCTGGCTCGACGACGGCGGCGAGGTCACCACTGATCCCACCACCTTGCCCGCGACCGACTGGGCGGCGCTGGCGCCGTCGCAACGTGAGGACATCATCCTCGGCGTCGACTCGGTGATCGAGAAGTTGGACGATCGTGGCGTCGTAGTGCTCGATGTCCGCGACGAACCCGAGTTCCTGGGTGTGCGCAAGATGGAGGCGAACCCTCGACTCGGGCGTATTCCTGGTGCCCAGGGCTTCGAGTGGACGCGGTTCCTCACTCGTCGGCCCGATTTCCCTCCCGCGGCAGGGTCCTCGCGCAATGACGGCTACGTCTTCGAACACCTGCGTCCCAGTGAAGACGTGCAATCGGAACTCGCCGAATTGGGCGTGAAGGACCTCGACAGCGAGGTCGTCATCTATTGCCAGAAGAGTCACCGGGCATCACTGGCGTACGTGGCGATGACGCAAATGGGCTACACGAACACCCGTGTCTACGTGGGCTCGTTCCGTGAATGGTCCAAGCGTCTGGACCTTCCCATCGAATCGTGATGACGAACCCGTTGCCCTGACCGCTTCTACCGGGCCCACGCACTCGACGGCGCCGGGCGGAGTCGAACTCGATGACCGCTCACCCGTCGCCCTCGACTCCGATCAGGCGCGCGATCAACATCTTCTGCATCTCGCTGGTGCCCTCGCCGATCTCGAGGATCTTGGCGTCGCGGTAGTGGCGCGCCACGAGGCTCTCGTTCATGAAGCCGTATCCCCCGTGGATCTGCGTGGCGTCGCGCGCGTTGTCCATCGCCGCGTTGCTCGCGACCAGCTTGGCGATCGACGCCTCCTTCTTGAAGGGACGGCCCGCCAGCAGGCGCGCCGCCGCGTCGTAGTAGGCGCAGCGCGCGACGTGCGTTCGCGCCTCCATGTCGGCGATCTTGAAGGCGATGGCCTGATTCGAACCGATGCTGCGGCCGAAGGCCTCACGCGAGTTCGCGTAGGCGACGCTCTCGTCCACGCACCCCTGGGCCGCGCCGACCGCGAGGGCGGCGATCGCGATGCGCCCCTCGTCGAGGATGCGCAAGAAGTTGGCGTACCCGTGGCCGCGTTGGCCCAGGAGGTTCTCGGCCGGGACGCGCAGGTCCTGGAACGACAAGGGGTGGGTGTCCGAGGCGTGCCAGCCCACCTTGTCGTAGGCCTGGTGCACGACCAGTCCGTCGGTCGGCACCTCCACCACGATCGTGCTGATCCGGTGGCGCGCCTCGTGCGGATCGGTGACGGCGGTCAGGGTCACGAGGCGCGTCAGCGTGGTACCCGAGTTGGTGATGAAGCTCTTGGAACCGTTGACGACCCACGTGTCGCCCTCGAGTCGTGCCGTGGTGCGCGTGCCACCCGCGTCGGACCCCGCGTCGGGCTCGGTGAGGGCGAAGGCGCCCAGCGCCGCGCCCGAGCACAGTACCGGCAGCCAGCGGTCCTTCTGGGCGTCGGTCCCGAAGCGGTAGATCGGCATGGCGCCGAGTGAACAGGCGGCCTCGAGCGTGATGGCCACGCTCTGGTCGACGCGGGCGATCTCCTCGATGGCGAGGCACAGCGTGAAGTAGTCCCCGCCCATGCCGCCGTACTCCTCGGGGAAGGGCAGCGCGAACAGACCCATCTCGCCCATCTGTCGAACGACGTCGTAGGGGAAGGTGGCCGTGGCGTCGTGGTGCGCGGCCACCGGCGCCACCACCTGGCGGGCGAAGTCCGCCACCGTGTCGCGCAGCATCTCCTGCTCCGTCGTCAGACTCGTGTCGATCATCGCTCCCTCTTCTCGTCGTCACGGCGCGAGGCGCGTCGGGGTGCTCTGGCACTCGCGACGTCCTCGCCACCTTCTCGC